>CAZFSG010000023.1:15643-19919 GCA_964521665.1 uncultured Elusimicrobia bacterium | reverse complement strand
ACCCGACAAGGAATTTCGCTACCTTAGGACCGTTATAGTTACGGCCGCCGTTTACCGGGGCTTAGGTTCAGAGCTTCTCCACCAAAAGGTGGATAACCCCTCCCCTTAACCTTCCGGCACCGGGCAGGCGTCAGTCCCTATACATCAGCTTACGCTTTTAGCAGGGACCTGTGTTTTTGGTAAACAGTCGTAGGAGGCTCTTAACTGCGACCCACACCTCGTGTTTCCACGAGGTAGTAGGCACCCCTTCCACCGAAGACACGGGGCGAATTTGCCGAGTTCCTTAGCGGAGGTTATCCCGCGCGCCTGACCATATTCTGGCCGCCCACCTGTGTCGGTTTGCGGTACGGTCACCCTGTAAAGTCCTAACCTGTGCTTTTCTCGGCACCAGATTCGGCCACTTCCACCAGGCTTTTACACCTGGCTTCGTACTCTCCAAGGTCACCCTTGGATTAAACCTCGTAAGTTGACACGAGGCTGGCTTTACTCTGATGCGCACACAGGTAGTGACTAACCCTTACAAGGTGGTTCCGGAATATTAACCGGATTCCCTTCACCTTCGCCTTTCGGCTACGGCTTAGGACCGACTAACCCTGGTCTGACGAACATTGCCCAAGGAACCCTTAGGCTTACGGCGAGGTGGATTCTCACCACCTTTATCGCTACTTATTCCGACATCCTCACTTCCCACCGCTCCACCGCATCTTCCGATGCGACTTCACCGCAGTGGGAACGCTCCCCTACCGCGTGACTTGGGCGAACCAAGTCACACTCCCAACTTCGGTGCTAGGCTTAAGCTCCGGGAATTTTCGGTGCAGAACCGCTCTTCCAGTGAGCTTTTACGCACTCTTTAAATGATGGCTGCTTCTAAGCCAACATCCTGGGTGTCTTAGCGGTTCCACATCCTTTCCCACTTAGCCTAGACTTGGGAACCTTAGTTGGGGATCTGGGCTGTTCCCCTCTTGTGACAGGAGCTTGTCCCCCTGCCACTGACTCCAGAGGTATACCCGTTAGTATTCGGAGTTTGGTTGGATTCGGAAGTGGGGTTACCACCCCTACACCATCCAGTGCTCTACCCCTAACGGTTAAACCTCCAGGCTAGCCCTAAAGCTATTTCGGGGAGAACCAGCTATCTCCAGCCTAGATTGGCCTTTCACCCCTACCCCCGAGTCATCCAGTGGCTTTTCAACGCCAAAGGGTTCGGGCCTCCCTCCGTATTTCTACGGAGTTCACCCTGCTCAGGGGTAGATCGACTGGTTTCGGGTCTATTATGGCTACCTATGGCGCCCTATTCGGACTCGGTTTCCCTACGCCTACCCACGCTGCTCCTCACAGCAGTGGTTAAACTTGGTAGCCATAATAACTCGCCGGATCATTCTTCAACAGGCACGCCCTCACCCCTGATTCCGTAAAAAATACGGAACCAACCAGGGCTCGGACAGCTTGTGGGTGTACAATTTCAGGTTCTATTTCACTCCCCTTCCGGGGTTCTTTTCACCTTTCCCTCACGGTACTTGTGCGCTATCGGTCAGAGGTTAGTATTTAGCCTTGGAGGGTGGTCCCCCCAGATTCCCACAGGATTTCCCGTGTCCCGTGGTACTCAGGAAACTGTCCCAGGAAGTCCTAAGAATTTCGCCTACAGGACTTTCACCTTCTATGGTGTGGGATTCCAACCACTTCGGCTATTCTTAGGATTTGTAACTTCCCGAAGAAGGTGTGCCTTCTTCCGGACAGTTCCTACAACCCCGTGTGTACAACGCGCACACGCTTTTACATACACACGGTTTAGGCTGTTCCCCGTTCGCTCGCCGCTACTAAGGGAATCTCGGTTGATTTCTTTTCCTGCGGGTACTAAGATGTTTCAGTTCCCCGCGTTTCTGCTCTTCGGTAAGGATTCTTACCGAAGATGTTCTGGTTTATCACCAGAACAGGTTTCCCCATTCGGCGATCCCGGGATCACAGGATGTTTGCTCCTCCCCCGGGCTTATCGCAGCTTACCACGGCCTTCATCCACTCCTCTGCCTAGGCATCCATTGTACACCCATAAATAGGATAGCCATATCATTTCATTCTACTTTTTGGTCAGGCAATTTTAAAGTTGTCAAAGATCTATAAAATCAACGCTAAAATTATCACTTCAAATGTTTATCTGGAGACGAGGGGATTTGAACCCCTGACCTTCCGGGTGCAAACCGGATGTTCTCCCAACTGAACTACGTCCCCATTTGAGTTGAGGGGTTAATGAGTTATTGGGTTATGGGTTAACGAGTTAAAGAGTTGTTGAGTTAATTATATCATAGTTGAAAACTCAACAAATTCAACAAGTCATATAACCCAATAAACCATATAACTCACAAACTCACTAACATTCTGGGCCTCGACCGATTTGAACGGTCCACCTCACCCTTATCAGGGGTGCGCTCTAACCAAACTGAGCTAGAGGCCCTTAACTTGCAAAGTTGTAAAGTCAGTATTACGTTTTGAAACAATAAAAGATAAATCTTAATAAATTCAGCTTAAAAGAAAGTGAAACTAAGAAGAGAAACCAAATAAAAAAATGAGAAAATCAACAACTATCACAAGAAAATAGTTTTTTTACATACTTAGTTCGCAACTTAGGACAGCAAAGAACTCTTTAGAAAGGAGGTGATCCAGGCGCACCTTCCAGTACGCCTACCTTGTTACGACTTCGCCCCAGTCACCAGGCATTAACTCCTCCTGCATACTGCAGGAGTTCGTTAATCCCCGGCTCCCATGGCGTGACGGGCGGTGTGTACAAGGGTCGAGAACGTATTCACCGCGGCCTGCTGATCCGCGATTACTAGCGATTCCGCCTTCACGTGGTCGAGTTGCAGACCACGATCTGAACTGGGGCCGCTTTTCTGGGATTTGCTCCCCCTCGCGGGTTCGCTTCCCTCTGTAGCGGCCATTGTAGCACGTGTGTAGCCCCGGACATAAAGGCCATGATGATTTGACGTCATCCCCACCTTCCTCCTGGTTAACCCAGGCAGTCCCCCAAGAGTGCTCCACTAGCTTATGCTAGTGGGTGGCAACATGGGGCAGGGGTTGCGCTCGTTGTGGGACTTAACCATACACCTCACGGCACGAGCTGACGACAACCATGCAGCACCTCTGCCAGCTCCCAAGAAAAATCTTGGGTCCTTCCCCTTTCGGGGTCGTACCACTGGCAGTTCAAGCCCGGGTAAGGTTCTTCGCGTTGCGTCGAATTAAACCACATGCTCCACCGCTTGTGCGACCCCCCGTCAATTCCCTTGAGTTTCAGCCTTGCGGCCGTACTCCCCAGGTAGCGTACTTAACGCGTTAGCTTCGCCACCCATTCCCGAATAATTTCGGGATCGAGCAGCTAGTACGCAGCGTTTACGGCGTGGACTACCAGGGTATCTAATCCTGTTTGCTCCCCACGCTTTCGTGGCTCAGCGTCGGTAAGAGCCTGGTGAACCGCTTTCGCCAATGGTGTTCCTCCCGATATCTACCCATTTCACCGGTACACCGGGAATTCCGTTCACCTCGACTCTACCCTAGGTTAGCAGTTTTCATTGCAGCCCTGTAGTTGAGCTACAGGATTTCACAATGAACTTACTAACCCGCCTACCCACGTTTTACACCCAGTAATTCCGGGTAACGCTCGCCACCTACGTATTACCGCGGCTGCTGGCACGTAGTTGGCCGTGGCTTATTCCTGGAGTACCGTCAATCCCGAAGAAAACTTCGGGACTTCTTCCTCCAGAAAAGGGGTTTACAATCCGAAGACCTTCATCCCCCACGCGGCGTCGCTGGGTCAGGCTTTCGCCCATTGCCCAAGATTCCTCACTGCTGCCTCCCGTAGGAGTGGGGCCCGTGTCTCAGTGCCCCTGTGGCCGGTCAGCCTCTCAGCCCGGCTACCCGTCATAGGCTTGGTAGGCCATTACCCTACCAACTACCTGATAGGCCATGGGCCTCTCCCTAAGCGCTCCTTTCGGAGCTTTCCTCCAAAGGGAGTCTCACCCTAAGGAGGGTATCGGGTATTAGCCTCAGTTTCCCGAGGTTATCCCCGTCTTAGGGGCAAGTTACCCATGTATTACTCACCCGTTTGCCGCTGACATACTAAAGAGTTACCCCTTTAGTATGCCCGCACGACTTGCATGTGTTAGGCACGCCGCCAGCGTTCACCCTGAGCCGGGATCAGACTCTCAAGAGATTTTTATTCTATATTATTCTGTCCTAAGTTGCGAACAAAATATGTAAATTGTCAAAGAGCTATAATTTTAAAATGACA
>CAZFSG010000023.1:0-15543 GCA_964521665.1 uncultured Elusimicrobia bacterium | reverse complement strand
TTTTTTGTTTATATTTTTTCGTCGATAAATTATAAGTTTTGTTAAAAAATAAATTTTGATGTAAGTATAAGAATTCAAATTTCTTACCAAAACTTATACAAAGAACAATATTGGATAAAATTATTTTGTTGCGACAGCTAATTAAATATAAAATATTACTTCTTTTGTCAAGAATTACCCAAAAATTTTTTTCAACAAATAATTTTTATTTCTTTTCCGCAATATTTACATTTATTATTTTCAAGGCCAACAATTTTTATATCGTATCCGATTCTTAAGATTAAAAGTTCATTACAATTTGGACAATATGTGGAATTATATTTTTTATCCCATACATTACCCAAGTATACATAATTAAGTTTTTCTTTAGCAAGGTGGTAAAATTTTATTAACACCTCTACAGAAGTCGGTGGAGCTGTAAATTTATAATTTGGATAATAGCGTGAGAAATGCAACGGTATTTCTTTTGATAAAAAAGCGACATAATCTACAATCTGTTTTATTTCTTCTTCAGAATCGTTATAACCGGGAATTACCAATGTTGTAAGTTCAATATGTTTCTTTTGCGCAACCATAATTTCTATTGTCTGTAAAACAAAATTTAAATTACCATCACAAACTTTTTTATAAAAATCTTTATTAAAAGATTTAAGGTCAATATTAGCAGCATCAATGTAAGGTAAAAGTTCTAACAAAGGTTGTTTGTGAATAAATCCATTTGTTACTAAAACATTTTTCAATCCTTGTGAATGAAACAATTCTGCTGTTTCTAATACAAATTCAAAATTTATTAACGGTTCATTATAAGTATAAGAAATGCCTATGTTCTCTTTATATCTTTTTGAAATAGATAATAGTTGTTGTGGCAAAATTTTTTCGCTATAATTTTCTTCCGCTGAAGATTGGGATATTTCCCAATTTTGACAAAACCCGCATTTGAAATTACACCCATAACTACCTATAGATAAAATATAACTTCCAGGATAAAAATGATATAATGGTTTTTTTTCAATTGGATCTAACGCAACTGATGACACAACACTATATGTCAACGAATATAGTTTTCCATCAACATTTTTTCTTGCTTTACATTTTCCAACTTCATCTTTTTTAAGTAAACAACTATGTGGACATAAAACACATTGTACTACTTTTTTTTCATCATCAATTATTTTATAATATTTTGCTTCTATCATATTCATAACTAACTAAGAGCATAAGAATTTTATTAAAAAAATCCTGATAAAAATTTTTCTATTAAAACAGGTAATTGTTTTGAATATCCACCTTCTAAAACACAGAATGTTGGTAGATTAATTTCTTTTATAGCTTTGCCAATTTCATAATAACAATTTTCAGACAAAGACAATCCTGCAAGAGGATCATTTTTGTATGTATCAAACCCGCATGAAACACCTAAAATGTCTGGATTAAACTCCTTAATTTTTTCTATTGCAGAATTTAACACTTTTAGATACTCTTTATCTTCAGTTTGTGCAGATAATGGAAAATTGATACAATTTTGTCTTGATTTTAGTCCGCTTCCAGGATAAATATGCATCTGATGAAGAGAAATAAACAATACCCTTTTGTTACCTAAAAAAATTTCTTCGGTACCGTTACCATGGTGAACATCTATATCAAGTATTGCTACTTTTTTATCTTCAAAATTTTTAAGATACCAATTTATTGCTACTGCAATGTTGTTAAAATAACAGAATCCACCTAACTGAGAACTTGTTGCATGATGACCGGGTGGTCTTGTAAGAGCAAAGGATTTATTGTTATTCAATACAGATTTCATCGAATGTAAGACAATATTTGCAGAAATTTTTGCATAATGAAATATGTTAGGTAAGTTAGGAGTGTCGGCATCGTAAAAACTGTTGTTTTTTACTTGTTCAATTAAACTTTTGGTATGTGTCCACAACAAAATTTCTTCATCAATTTCATCATTTATATAAACAAATTCAAAGTTCAATATATCTTTTTTATTCCGTAAATGCTGATAGGAATCTTTTACTCTGAACGGTGCTTCAGGATGAGCAAAACATTCGTATTTCCAACACTCTTCAGAAGTGAAAATATAATTCATTGTATTAGAATAATTCTGGATGTGTTTTTGTATATTTTATCCCAAGATGTTTATATGCAAGCTCTGTTGCAACACGTCCCCGAGGAGTTCTTTGAAGAAAGCCTGCTTGAATAAGATATGGCTCGTAAACATCTGTGATTGTATCTACCTCTTCATTTATAGCAACAGAAATTGTTTCTATTCCTACAGGTCCACCATTAAATTTTTCTATAATAGTTAACAAAATTTTTCTATCCATCTCATCTAAACCGTATTCATCTATACCAAGCGAGTCCATAGCAGAAATAACAATATCTTTGCTTATTTTACCATCAGATTTCACAATAGCAAAATCTCGTGTCCTTGCAAGTAACCTGTTTGCAACTCTTGGTGTTCCACGAGAACGTTTTGCTATTTCATAACTTGCTTCTTCTTCAATTTCTACTTCTAAAATTTTTGCTGAACGAAGAACAATTTTTTTTAATTCTTCAGTTGTATAAAAACCTAAATTTTCAACAATACCAAACCTTGACCTAAACGCTGCAGATAACAACCCGCTCCGTGTTGTAGCACCAATCAAAGTAAATCTTTCAATTGGTAAACGCACAATTTTTGCGTTTGGCCCTTGACCAACAACTATGTCAAACTTAAACTCTTCCATTACTGGATAAAGTGCCTCTTCTACAATATGATTCAACCTGTGTATTTCATCAATGAATAAAATATCTTGAAATTGTAGATTTGTCAAAATAGCAGCAAGGTCACCAGTTTTTTCTAATGCAGGACCCGAAGTAACTTTTATATTTGTATTAAACTCATGTGCTATAATATGAGCAAGTGTTGTTTTCCCACAACCAGGAGGACCACAAAATAAACAATGATCTAACGAAACATTACGTTTTTTAGCAGATTCAATAAAAACTTTTAAATTATTTTTTAATTTTTCTTGACCAATAAATTCATCAAAAGTTTTAGGTCTAAGGGTAGATTCTAACTCTTTATCTTGTTGTAAGATTCTTCCAATAATTACTCTTTCAGATTTCATGTTTATTTTTTTATTTTAATTCTTTTTATTTTAATTCTAATTTACTTACTTTGCAACGATAATTCCTTAAGTATTATTGGTAAAATTTGGGGTATCAATTCTGTAGATTTTTTAGTTTTAATATTTCTTTGAATTAAAATTTTCTCAACAACAGGTTTGACTTGTTGTTCTTTATACCCTAAATTTGTCAATGCAGAAACAATATCAGAGTATACATCTATATCTATTCCTTCTTGTATTTCTTCTTTTGTAAATAATTCAATATTACTTAATGCTGAAATAATTTTTTCAGCAGATGAAGATCTGAAACCAAACAATGAAGTAAGTATCTTATGATTTTTAGTTTTTATTGCTGTTTTAAACTGAGATATATTATTTTTTATTTTATCAAGATAATCCAGTGCTTTTTTAGGACCAACATTTGAAAGGTTTTCTTTAAACGCTAAAAATATTTCTTTTTCTTCTTCTGAAATAAATCCGTATAAAGTCGGCAATCCACTGTTGTATAACCCGCTTGGTATTTCTACAATATATAACTTCACAGTAGAACCTTCAGAAAGTTCTTCCAATGTATTTTCAGAAACAACAATTTCGTACCCAATATTGTTTGTCTCTACTATACACAAATTTTTTGAACTATCTTTTTTTACTATTTTTCCTATGATATAATTGAACATATTTTTACGTGAGAAATATTTATATGTTATTTAACTGTTGCTTTATTAGCTAATTTATTCACCCCATCTTTGAGTGTTTAAGAAACACAATGCTACTGCTATAGCATCATTTATATGTTCATTACGAATCTCTTTTCTATTATTTAACAACAATTGTATCATTTTTTTAATTTGTTTTTTTGTTGCAGAACCATACCCTGTTATACCAAGTTTTACAGATTTAGCTGGTATCTCTTTTATTTCTAAATTCAACATCCCACATAATAAATAAATAATTCCTACTGAAAGATATGTATTTATTATATTCTTAGCAATTTTTGAATAAAACTGTGATTCAATACATATTATATCAGGTTTGTATGTTAAAATAATTTTTTGAAGTTCGTTGTATATAGTTTTTAATCTTTCTGGAAAGTTATTATTTTGATAAGAAGAAGCAGAAACAGATGTTTTTATTTCACCACAAGAGATAAGTTTATAGTTTGGATCACTTTCAATCACTGCCCAACCACAATGTGCAAGTCCTGGGTCGATGCCTAAAACTTTCATTTACTTCCTACTTTTTCCATTATTTCTTTTGGTACATCAAAATTTGCATACACATTTTTTACATCGTCATGTTCTTCTAACGCGTCCATAAGTTGAAGTATTTGTTCTGCTTGTTTCCCTTCAAGTTTTATATATGTTTTAGGCAACATTGTAACTTCTGCTTGTTGCAATTTATATT
Source organism: uncultured Elusimicrobia bacterium (assembly GCA_964521665.1). GTDB lineage: Bacteria > Elusimicrobiota > Endomicrobiia > DTEH01 > DTEH01 > JANXDG01. The sequence continues at coordinate 11,020 of CAZFSG010000023.1, read as the reverse complement.
TTTTTTCTAATTCTTGTTTAATCTGTTCAAAATTTTGTGGCGAAGTAATTATTTCATAAACATCTTCATCATCTGATTTGAAATCTTCCGCTCCAAGTTCCAATGCTAAACTCATAAGTTCATCTTCCGATGCATCAGTTTTATTTATAGCAATATATCCTTTTTGTTCAAACAACCAACTAACACATCCTGTTTCTCCAAGTGAACCACCGTATTGTGCAAAAATTTTTCTTATTTCTGCAGTAGTTCTGTTTTTGTTATCAGTTGTTGCTTCAACAATTACTGCTACACCTCCTACGCCATAACCTTCATAAACAACTTCTTCATAAACAGCACCAGGTAGTTCACCTGTTCCTCTCATTATAGCTTTTTTGATATTCTCTTGGGGCATATTAACTTCTTTGGCCATTTCAATTGCTTTTCTTAATCTTGGGTTATTCTCAGGGTTACCCCCACCTTGTCTTGCAGCAATTGTTAATTCTCTCATAACTTTTGTAAAAATTTTTCCCTTTTTGGCATCCTGTGCCATTTTTCTATGTTTTATCCCATGCCATTTAGAATGTCCTGACATAAATTTCCCTCCTTTAATGTTTAAAAATGTTGTTAGTAAGTATAAAATTTTAGTGTATATTTCAAGATTTTGATTGTTGAAAATCTAATTATAAAAATTATATTATAAAACTTATGAAATTTATAAAACCAAAAATTGTATTAAGTAAATGTTTTGTTGAACCAGTTAGATACAACGGTGAAATTGTGAAAAATCATTTTGTTGAAAAACTTTTGAAATTCATTGAACCAATATTTGTTTGTCCTGAGACATCGATTGGGATGTCTGTTCCCAGACCTCGAGTATTTATTTTCTTAAAAGAAAATTTAATTAGAATGTATGATCCAAAATCAAAAATTGATTACACAGATAAAATTTATAACTTTTCTAAAGAATTTCTTCTTAATTTACACGATATTGATGGTTTTATATTAAAATCTAAATCTCCAAGTTGTGGAGTAAAAGATGCTAATCTTTACAAAGAAGATTTGAAAAATTTTTTGTCGAGGAGCGATGGTATTTTCACAAGAGAAGCAAGAAACGTTTTCCATAACATACCAATTGAGAGTGAAACAAGATTAAGAAATTATTGGTTTAGAAGAGATTTTTTAACAAAAATTTTCTCTTTAGCTGATCTCAGAAATTTAGTTAATAGTTGTCAAAATATCAACCAACTTATAAAATTTCACGAATATTATAAATACATACTTATGTCTTATTCATCAACAAATCTAAAAAAATTAGGTAAATTAATTGCTAATTGGAAATCATATGGATTGGCCACTACTTTAAAATTATACGGACAGATCTTTCGACAGGCACTTTCTAAATATACTTCAAAAAATAAACACTATAATGTTCTTCAGCACATATATGGACATATAAAAGATAAAATTTCTGAAGCTGAGAAAAAACATATCCTAAAAATGCTTACGAAATTTAAAAATGACAAACTTCAATTAGAAGCAATAATAGAATACATAAAAAGTTTTATTTTTAGATTTAATGAAACCTATCTTTCAACACAAAAGTACCTTGAACCATTTCCTGAAGAGTTAGAAAGTGATATTAAATATGAGTAATTGTTTTTATTTTTTCTTCCAATTTTGCGGGATGATTAAACTTTAGATTATATTTCTCGCTTATTAGATTAGCAGTTATTCTACCTAATTCAAAAATTGTTGGTAAACCGCTACCTGGTTGTGTTCCACCTCCAACTAAATAACAATTTTCAAAACACTCAAATTTATTCCTCGGTCTAAAGTATAACATCTGGCTTAAGTTATGTCCTAAATTAAAAGTTGCTCCGTAATAGACATTATATTTTTCTACCCAATCTTTAGGAGTTATTATTCTTTCAACTTCTATATTCTCTATTAAATCTTTTAATTCAGTTCTTTTTATAATTTCTTGTAATACTTTATTTTTAAATCTTTCTTTTTCTTTGTCCCAATCAATTTCGCTATTTTGCAAGTTAGGAACAGGAACAAGCACATATATAGTTGATTTTCCCTCAGGAGCTAATGAAGGATCTATTTTTGAAGCATTTTGGATATAAAACGAAATTTGGTCTGACAGAGTTTTTCTTTTAAAAATATCCTCTACATTTTTTCTATAATCTTTTGCAAAAAAACATTATGATGTGGAATATCATATTTTTTCTTAACACCGAGATATAACATAAATGTAGAACAAGAACATTTTTTCTTCGCTAATTTTTCTTTTGAATATTTTTTAACATATTTTTCATCCATTAAATGTGTCACGGCATATGAAAAATCTGCATTAACTATTACTTCATCTGCTTCAATAAACCTTCCATCTGTCAGTTCAACACCAATAATTTTTTTCCTTTATTAACTATTTTTTTAACTTCATGATTGAGAAACAATTTTCCTCCCTTTTTTACGAAAACTTTAGCCATAGCTTCGAAGATCTTATTTAATCCGCCAATCACGTGATATATTCCCCATTTATGCTCAACATACGCAATCATAGCAAAAGCAGCTGGACATTCCCAAGCAGACATACCTATGTATTTTGATTGGAATGTAAAACAAAATTTTAGATTTTCACTTTTGAAATATCTTGAAAGCACTTGATATACTGATTTACCTAAATCTAAGTGAAGTATAGCTCTTATAAATGGATTTTCTAAGCATTTCAAAGAATGAAATATATGGTTTTTGAAAACATGGAAAGATATATTTAAACCTTTTTTTCTTCAGATTCTAGATATTTGTATAATCCTCCTTCTTCAGCAGAAAATTCTCTTTTTATTTCACTTTCAGTTATTTTATGATCATCTGAAAATAAAACTTCATTTTCAAAAAACTTCAATCTGTACATTGGATCTAATTTTACAAATTTAAGATAATTTTCAGACCTTTCATTTACTTCATCAAACATTTCATCCAATATAAATTTCATCATAAGAAAAGTCGGTCCTGTATCAAAAGTATATTCATCAATTTTTAAAGGAGCATTTCTACCACCAACTACCTTTTCTTTCTCTAATATTATAACATCAAATCCACGATGAGTAAGAATCATTCTACAACTAAGCCACCAGGTCCTGCTCCAACTATAACTATTTTTTTATTTAACCTTTCTCCCATAACTCTTTTTCTCCTTCTATAATTCTAAATATATTATTTGGTTCGATTTGATATGGACTAATTTTTTTTAATTTTTCATACCTCATCTTGTCTCTATTTTTTAACTTCTTAAGTAAGTGATTAAACTCAAATATAATTTGTCCTCTTGTTACAGGAATTTTTTCTTTTATATTATAATTTTTAAATTTTGTTTCATCAAAATTATATTTTCTTTTTTTAGCTTCTAAAAAGATGAAATATAGATATTGATTAATAAATTTTAAAGGTTTTTTCGTATTTTTAAATCTTATAAGTTGAGGATGATTCTTATACCCTTTTGTTTTACCTTCTAAAACTTTTTTTGCAAGTAATGCTTCTCTCCATAAAGCAAGTAATCCTTTTGTATCTAAATATTTAGGTGAAATTGACCATAGTCTCATTTCAAAAATGATATATTTATATTTTTAGGTCCACAAAATTGTCTACATTTGTTACATAATATACATTCTGTATATAAAATTCTAGGTTTATTATTTTTTTCTACAATTGCATTTGTCAAACATATTGTTTTGCATATTTCACAATTGAAACATTTTTCAGTGCAAATTTTTAATCTAAACAAAGAAATTTTTGAAAATAAACTCAAAAACCCTCCTAATGGACAAAAATATCTACACCATAATCGCATAAAAAGAATACAAAATATAAGGATAATTATTAAATAAATAATACCTTTGAGTGATGTTTTATTAATAAGAAACATATGTTGAAACGGTTCAAAAAAAATTAACTTAGGATAAAGCAAGATTAAAACCGCAAATATATATTTTATGTATCTATATAAATATTCATATTTTCTTAAAAATTTTATAAAGACATTGTCTTCAACTAACTCTATTTCGATTTTTTTACCCAAACTTTTTTTATATTTTATTTCAAAAAATTTTTTTATATTAAATAAAAACTCAATCACTGCTCCAAAAGGACATAACCAACCACAATACAACCTACCAAATAACAAAGAGCTTATTATTATCAATAGAATAAATGACCAAATAAAAATATTACTGCTTGACGGTAAATTAAGATATATAAAATTTTTAATATGTCCGAATGAAAGTCCACCTTTGTAAATAATTCCTAAAAATAATATTGCAACTGACATAATTATGTATCTTAGTGGTTTAGAGTTTTGAATAAAACCTAATATGGATAGAATAAATAATAAAGTTAAAATTCCGACTTTAATTTTTTCAAATTTTGAAACTAATGAATATTTTTTTACTACATCTTTTTTTACAAGATACAAATTAACATTTTTTACACATTGATATATAATCTCATTTACTGCAGAACAACTTATAGTTGCACCTGTTATTGCTTTTATATCTTCTCCCAATATAAATTTTGCTTTATTATTTTTCCCATAATATTGACTTAAAAACTTTTTACTAAAAACATCTTTTGCATATAATTCTGTTTCATATTGTTCAATAACTTTTATATCTTTAATTTTACCATCAAATGAAAAATATATTTGTAGGTCGATATTTCCGCCATAACCTTTTATATCTTTGTCAGTCCAATCTTTACTTTCTACAAAAAATCCAACAGGAATTTTTTCTTTGTCGTAAACTATATAATACGGCAAAACTTTATTTCCAACAACAACTGATGAAGATTTAAACTCTTCAAACTCTTCTGCTTTTATTACACTACTAAACAAAAATAAAATTATAATCAAATTTTTCATCGACTTAACTTTAAACTAACAACCTTATCTATCCACCCATTTATTTTCAGATGCTTTAATTAATCTATCCATTATTGTTTTACCTAACCCTTTGTTTGGAACTGTTTCAACTACTATAAATTTTTTATCCATATCTTCAGCTAATCTTAGACATAAATATAAATTTTTTGCTATCTCTTTTAAATTATCTCCATATGTAATTATTGAGACGTTGTTTTTAAAACAATTTAAAATTTTATTTTTTGTTTTGTTACTACAAACAAAAGTTATTTCTTTTAATTCATCTTTTTCTAATTTTTTGATATAACTTATTAAATTTTTTGACAAAAATGTAGGTTTTGTTGGAGAATAATGTTTTTTAAAAGTTCCAGGAGATTTGATTTCTTTCAATTTCTTAGTCTCCAAAATTTTTATATTACAAACTTTAGCAATTTTTTCTATTTCTATTGCACCATATCTTAAAACTCTAAAAGGATAAGTTGTACAATCTATAACCGTAGACTCCAGCCCATATTTTGGTCTTCCTGTGTATATTACATATTTTATTTCCTTTTTATCTTTAAAATCTTTTAATATATGTTTTATATCAGTCGCAGAAACTCTGCTGAAAATATTAGCTGAAGGTGCAGCTAAAGGTACCCCACACAAGTTTATAAATTTTCTTGTTATTTTATTTTCAGGCATACGAACACACACTGTGTTTAACCCTGCGGTTACAATATCTGGTACTTTTTGTGTTTTATACAACACTAAACTTACTGGTCCTGGCCAAAAATTAGATATAATTTTTTTAGCATCTGTAGGAATATCAACAACAATATCTTTTACTTGTTCAATATTACTTATATGTACAATCAAAGGATCTGAGTAAGGTCTGTTTTTAACAAGAAAAATTTTATTGACAGCTTCTGGATTAAAACAATCTGCTGCAAGACCATAAACAGTCTCAGTAGGTATAACAACTAATTCACCTTTTTTTATTGCTTCCACAGCAGAAGAAAGTTTTTTATCAAGTAGTTTTTTATCTTCCAGATTTGTTACATCTATTATTTTCATATTTTTCTAATTGTTATTACTATTTAACTTTGTCGTTAGATTTTATCATCGGTACAAATCTTACCGGAATGATACTTCTCTTTGTGATCTTTCCTTTATATTTTTCAACAACTATTAATTCTTGAAAAACATCCCCTACAGGAAGAACCATTTTACCACCGTCTTTAAGTTGTTCTATTAACTTTTGAGGTATTTCTTTAGGAGCACAAGTAACTATTATTTTATCAAACGGAGCATGTTCAGGCCAACCATAATATCCATCACCAATTTTTACAAAGATATTCTTGTATCCTAATTCTTTTAACAACTTTTCTGCATTTTGGGCAAGTTCAGGAATAATTTCTATCGTATAAACTTCTTTACATAATTCAGCAAGTATTGCAGCCTGGTATCCAGAACCTGTTCCTATTTCTAAAACTTTATCATTTTCATTAAGTTCTAAAAGTTGTGTCATTAATGCAACAATATACGGTTGAGATATAGTTTGTCCAGCACCTATTGGTAACGGTTCATCAATATAAGCAAGATGTTGGTATTGTTTAGGAACAAACCTATGTCGTTCAACTTTTAACATAGCATCAAGAACTTTTTGATCAACAATATCTCTTGATTTAAGTTGTGTTTCAACCATTTGTAATCTTTTTTGAAAAAATTCGTCAATGTTGTTCATATTATTCCCCTTTGGTACTAATTTTGTTTGTTTACAACAAGAAAGAAAAAATGATAAAAATAAAAACATAAAAAATTTTTTCATATTTGTTCCTCAGATATAATCTTAACTTTTTGTTTTTTTAACATTGCTGTTAACAATCCACAACCATTAGAAAGTTTATTATTAATATATACAAAATTTACACCACAAGATGGACTTCTTTCTTTGAATACTGCTTCTTTTATACCGTATTTTTTTATTACACTACATATTTTTTTACAACTGGTAATTAATTTTGAAGAAACATCTTTACCTTTAGAATTTATAATTTTTGCATTTTTTCTTCCGTTTAAAACATCTTTACCATCACCATTTATAAACCAAATTTTTTTACGTTTTACACCAAAAATTATTTCAGGACATACTAACAAAACCATTTCTTTATTAACTAATTTTTTTACAACTTTTTCATTATAATTATTGCTACCATTATACTTACAATTTACTCCTACTAAACATGCACTTACTACAATTTTTTTATTTTTTAGCATATTCTTGGCAATTCTTCAGCAATTGGTAGTTCAATAATTCTTTTTGTCCCATACAAAGTCTTTAACACAACTTTTGGTTTCTCATCTTTTACAATCTTTCCTATTATAGCAGCGTCTTTTCCTAAAGGATGCTGTTTAAGTATTTTTATTATCTCTTCAGCAACTGTTGGTCCAACTATTATTAGCATCTTTCCTTCGTTTGCAATATTTAAAGGATCAAATCCAAGTAAATCACAAAAATGTTTAACATTATCTTTTATAGGTATTTTTTCTTCTTCTACTTCTATACTAATACCTTTTGATTTATACACAATTTCGTTTAATGTAGCTGCAAGTCCTCCTCGTGTTGGATCTCGCATAAATTTTATATAAGGAACAAATTCAGGTTTTAATATCGGTTCAATTAATTCTTTTAATGATGCACAATCACTTTGAATTTCACTTTTGAAACCATAACTACCTCGTGATAACAATATCGCGCAACCATGTTCAGCAATACTCCCTGTGATAATAACTAAATCTTCTGGTTCAATTTTGGTATAATTTAACTCAATATCTTTCTCTACAACACCAATCCCTGCAGTAGTTATAAAAATCTTATCACACATACCTTTTTGTACAACTTTTGTATCTCCAGTAACAATTTTAACATTTTCTTTTTCAGCAGTAACTTTTATTGAAAAAAATACTTTTTCTACAATTTCTGTTTCAATCCCCTCTTCTATAATTAAAGCTAAAGATATAACTAATGGTTTTGCACCTACACATAACAGATCATTTATTGTTCCACAAACACTAAGTTTACCAATATCACCACCTGGAAAAAAAATTGGTGAAACAGTATAACTATCAATACTGAATGCCAATTTTGTATTTTCTGAAATTTTTATAACAGCAGAATCAAGAAGCTGATTTAATATATCATTAGAAAAATATTTTAATACATAATTTTTGATAAACTCAAAAGTATGTTTTCCACCTGAACCGTATGATAACAAAATTTTTTCTTTCATAACTTTTGATATTAAATCACTTTAACATTATCTCTCATACTTATAATATGCAGCACAGGCACCTTCAGAAGATACCATACATGCACCTACAGGATTTTCTGGTGTACAAACTTTTTCAAATAATGGACATTCAAATGGTGTAATTTTACCTATTAAAACTTCGTTACATTTACATTTTGTGTGATATATATTTTTTGCTACAACATCTGGCAGATTAAAAACTTTTTCAGCGTCAAACATTTCATATTCTTTTTTTAACTTCGCAGTAGAGTCAGGCACAAACCCTAACCCGCGCCAGTTACCACCTACCGCTTCAAAAACTTTGGATATCATCTCCTTAGCATATTTATTCCCTTCATAAGAAACAACACGAGTATATTCATTTTGTATTCTTGCAGACGAACTTAAAATTGTTTCTAACAATATTCTTATCCCACAAACAATATCTAAAGGTTCAAACCCTGTAATAACACCACTTAAATTATACCTTTCAGCAATCCATAAATAAGATTTTTCTCCAACTATAACACTTAAATGCCCTGGCAGTAATAACCCATCAATAAACCCATTAGTTTTTATAAAAGGTGATAAAAAATTTCTGCTAAGTAAAATCAAACTTTCTAAAGCTGCTAAAAAAAATTTGTTTCCTATAAGAAAATATAAATTATCTATATTTTTTCTTTTTGCTTCTTCTATTGTATAAGCAATAGCAGGCATTGTTGTTTCAAACCCTACAGATAAAAAGACAACTGGTTTGTTAACACTTTTCGCAATTTCCAAATTTTCATATGGAGAATAAACAATTCTTACATCTTTATTATTTATCTTTTCTTTTTCTAAACTACTTTCACTGCCCGGCACACGATACAAATCACCAAAAGTTGTCATCACAACATCGTAATTTCTTAAAATATATATTGCTTTATCAATATATTCTTGCGGTGTAACACATACGGGACAACCAGGTCCTGAAATAAGTTTTATATTTTCAGGCATCAATTTTCTTAGACCATACTTTGCAATTTGCATAGTATGTGTTCCACACACTTCCATTATACAAACTTTTTTATTTATTTTTTTAGATAACCTATGAATTTTTTCTACTTCTATTTCAACATTTTTTTTATCTTTAAATTTTGAAAAATCAAAATATTGAGTTTGATTCATACTCTGTATATTATTGATTTTTTTCTCGTGAAGCTTAAGATAAGCAAATCTTTATAAGTTTTATAACCTCTATTGCTTCTGTTGCATCTGTTTATACAACTTTAATGTTTCTTCAGCAGAATTAACATCTATTTTTTGTATTGCAAAACCTACATGAATTAAAACATAATCTCCTACTTTAACCTCGGGAAGAAAATCTATTCGTGCAGTTCTTTTTACTCCTTCGTATTCACAAATAGCTTCGTTACCTTTTATTTCTACAACACGCATTGGTATTGCGACACACATAGGTTTCTAACTCTCCAAAAATTAAAATGCTAAACCTAATGTCAAACCCAAACTCAAGTTGTTCGCAAAAAGTGTCAAATCTTTAGATATTTTTGTTTCCTTTGGATATAAACCCCCAACTATATCTATGTTTAACATAAAAATTTTTATCCCTAACCCAAAAGTATAAAGTTGGTCATCCTCATACGCTAAATTCTTTATATATCCAACTCGTAACAATGGTAAAAACGGCGGATTTATCTCTAACCCTAAACCTAAATTTTGAACATTATACCCTTCAACAAATGTTTCTATTTTGTTCATATCATAATCAATACTTAAAGATACCATTTTAAACAATTTCCCTGATATACCTATAGATACCTGTCGCGGTATCTTTAATTTTTCATCAGTAGAAGCTAATGCAAATTCTGGCTCTATAAGATTTTTTATAACTAATCCTACTGATGTTTCAACCATTGGTGTTGGTAGTTTATAAATTGTACCTATATCTATACCTACTGCTTGAGAGTTTCTTACAAGTTTGTTTTCAAGTCCAGAAATATCTTTAAAACTGATCTCGTCTTTTTGTTGAAAAACTTTGAAGTTATAATAAACAGTTTTCCCTATAAGATATTTAACAACACCATCTATAAACAAATTATCAATTATTTGATATGAAGTTCCTAACGATATTTCAGTATAATTTACACCTTTTAATACCAACGCACTTTCATTGTTTACAAACGATGTCTCTTTTTTCAACATATTATTTACAAAATTTGTTATCAGTTGTTGTAAGTTTTTATCATTAAGTTGTGATACAGCATTCTTAATTTCTTCATCTGTTGCACCATTATCTTTTGCTAAATTTATCAATGCGTTTGCAATACCTTCATAATTAGTCTTAACTTCAGAAGAAACTTCTACACCAAAGTTTTCTAATGTTGATACAAGCCATTGTATAGCACTCACAAGTTCATCCCTTGTTGATTCTAACTTTGGATATCTCAGAGTATCTGTAGTAATTTTTATTCCTTCTGAACTATCTCCATTAACTAATTTAGAACTGTTTGATACCAAAGGTGCTAATGTTGAAGAAACTATATAACTACTTAAACTAAATCCAGTATCTATGTAAGGTTTAAGACCTATATTTGAAATATTTCCCACACTGAAGGCAAAATTTTTTATTTTAACCCCTAATCCACCATTAACCAAAAATAACATACCTTTACCTGGTTTGTTAATCTCTACTAAATTTTTTATACCATTAAACAACGCTGAAATTTGTGTAACATCTAAAGAACCACCATGTTGTTGTGCATATCGTATTTTATTATATTTTTCTACACAATCAACAATTTGATTTACATTATACAAAATGTTACCAGTAAAATTTGCTGATGAAAGA
>CAZFSG010000022.1:0-20415 GCA_964521665.1 uncultured Elusimicrobia bacterium | reverse complement strand
AAAGTATAGAGTTCTTTATAAACATTATAAAATAGTTACCAAAAACTTATTTTTTATGGAGGTGAATAATTATGTTTGCAGTTATAGAAGTTGGTGGAAAACAGTATATCGTAGGTAAAGGAGATACAATTATTACTGAAAAAATCAATGCTGAGAAAAATACTGAATATGTTATAGACAAAATTCTGTTATTAAAAACAGATGATGACCAACTAAAAATAGGCACACCTTATGTTGAAAATGTCAAAGTTGTTACAGAAGTTGTGAATCATATAAAAAGTAAAAAAATAATAGTTTTAAGAAAAGGGAATCCTAAAAAAAACTGGCGTAGAAAATATGGACATAGGCAACAACTCACTATTTTAAAAATAAAAGATATAATGGTGAACTAAAATGGAGAAAGAGAAGTTTTATATTGACGATTTAATCCCAGAAGATGTTTATAAATATAGCGATAACATAAAGGTTGGTGATATTGTAGAAGGTAAAGTATTGAGTATTACAAATGATGGTGTTTATGTGGACATAGGTTCTAAGACAGATGGTATCATACCAATAGAAGAATTTCATAATGTAAAAGAGATAAACAAATTGTTTAAACCTCAACAAATAATAAAAGTGTATGTTAAAAAACTTAACTATGATAATGTACATCAGTTGTCATATAAAAGGGCAAGAGAAATCGAACTTTTTGATAAAATAAAAGAATGGTATGAACAACAGATACCTATTGAGACAAGAATTGTCTCAGAAGTAAAATCTGGTTATATTGTAGATATAGGTGTTGATGCATTTTTACCATATCGTGAAGTTTCTAATGAACTTAAAGAAAAAATTGGTAAGGTTGTAAATGAACCCATAAAACTACAAGAGTTAGTTTTTAAAGTTATAATTAAAGAATTAAAATCTTTAGAAAATAAAAAGTTAAACATTGTTGTTTCTAATAAATTATATGAAGAAAAACTTAGGGAAGAGATCAAGAAGAAAGTTTTATCACAAATTAAAGTAGGTGATGAAGTTATTGCTACAGTCAAAAGTTTAACTTCATTTGGTGCGTTTGTAGATATTGCAGGTGTTGACGCATTGTTACATATAAGTAATATAGCATGGTATAGAGTGAACCATCCTCAAGATGTTTTACATATCGGAGATAAAATTAAAGTTAAGATCCTATCTGTTGACCAACAAAAAGGTAAAATTGAAGTTGGATTAAAACAATTATTTCCACATCCATGGGAAGAAGTGAACAAAAAATATAAAATTGGTGATGTTGTAAAATGTAAAATTATAAATATAACAGATTTTGGTCTTTTTGTAGAATTAGAACCTGCGGTTGAAGGGCTTGTTCACAAATCTGAAGTTTCATGGGAAAATAAAGAACCAAAGCTTCATCGTATGTTTAAAATAGGTCAAGAAATAGAAGCAAAAATTTTGAACATAGATGAAGAAAACAAAAGAATTTCGTTGTCAATAAAAAAAGTTTCGTCCAATCCATGGGAAGAAATTAAAAAAGAGTTTCCACCAAACAGTGTTCATAAAGGTAAAATAACAAGGATTTTACGTTCTGGAATGTATGTTTCACTTAAAGTTGGTTTTGAGGGGTTCATAAGTATCAACGATATTTCATGGACACAAAAAATTAAGGATTTAACTAAGAGGTATAATGTTGGGGATTATGTTCAATACAAAGTTTTAGATGTATTACCGGAACAAGAAACAGCGGTGTTATCAATTAAACATCTTACAGAAAATCCGTTTGAGAAATATAGTGTTGATACCATTGTAAAATGTAAAATTAAAAAAGTGTTAAAAACGGTGTTAATTGTAGAACTTGAAAAAGATATTGAAGGAATAATTACAAAAAAAGAAGCTGTAGTAGAAAAAAAAGATTTATCAAAAGAACTTAAGATGTTATACAAACCAGGACAGGTTTTAGACGCAGTAATAATTTGTGTTGATGAAAAAAAACAAAGAATTGAACTTTCAGTGAATAAGTTAGAAAAAATACTTCAGCAACAATTATTAAAAAAATATTCTGAAGTTAAACTTCCAACATTGAAAGAAATACTAACCGAACAATGATAAAAAAGGTTATTTTGCTTGTCTTAATAATACTGTTGATTATTTCAGTAATATCTGTTTTTTCTGTTAGGCATAAAAAAATTTTTTTTCCAAGAGAAAATGAAATTAAGATTGTTAATGACGAAAAGATTGAAAAAAAGATAGAACAATATATTTCCCGATTAGAATTATTTCCTGAAGATACAAACAGTATGGTAGAGTTAGGCATTTATTATTTCCTTAAAGGACACCAGTTTTATGACAAATCAATAAATTATTTATATAAAGCTTGGAAGATGGGTTCTACTGATATTCGTATTTTTTATTATTTAGGTTGTATGTATGAATTTTTAAAACTTTACGAATTAGCAATAGATGAATACAAAAAGTTTTTAAGGAATGTTCCTAATGACAAAGAGGTAATTATAAGATTAGGAAATTTATATTATCAAACTGGCAAAACAGAAGATGCTATTAAAACCTACAATATGGTGCTAAAAATTGATAAAAATAATATTATAGCATTAACAAATTTAGGTATGGTGTATTATAATAATAATGATTTTAATAATGCGCAGGAATGTTTTAACAAAGTTTTACTTCTTTCAAAAAAGAGAAATATTGTTGAACCAAAAAATGTAAATTTTTATTTAGGTAAAATTTTTTTTGAAAACAAAAATTATGAAACTGCAAAAGAATATTTAGAGAAAGAACAAAAAATTTATCCTGATAATTTAGAAAACACATTTTTGTTAGTGAAGACATATTATATTCTTAAAGAATATGGAAATGCATATCAGTTAATACAACAAATTTCAGAGTTTGTGCCAGGGAATAGAGAGATGGTGGTTATTCAGCGTGAGTTAAAAAAAATGTTTAAAAGAGGATAAACGATTATGTTAGCAAAAGTTTATTCAGGAACAATTTACGGTATTGAAGGATATATAGTTGAAGTAGAGATAGATATTTCAAGTGGATTACCATCGTTTAATATAGTAGGCCTTCCTGATACTGCAGTTAAAGAATCAAAAGAACGTGTATCTTCTGCAATACGTAATTCTGGGTTTGATTTCCCATCAAGAAAAATTACTGTGAATCTTGCTCCTGCAGATTTAAAAAAAGAAGGTGCTGGTTTTGACTTACCAATTTCTTTAGGAATATTGGCAGCATTAGGCCAGGTAAATATTGATAAACTTAAAAACTACTATATTATTGGCGAACTTGCGTTAGATGGTAGTGTACGTCCAGTGAAAGGTGTGTTACCACTTGTGTTAAAATTTGCTAAAGAAAATGCTCGATGCGGAATTATTCTACCACAACAAAATGCAAAAGAAGCTGCTGTTTCTAAAATAGATGTTTATCCAGTGTCAAATTTACGACAAGTTGTAAAATTTTTAAATGGTGAAGAAGAAATACCTGTGTTCAAAATTGATTTACAAAAATTATATGAAGAAAATTTTGTTTATGATGTAGATTTCTCTGAAGTTAAAGGACAACAATATGCAAAACGTGCAATAGAAGTTGCTGCTTCTGGTGGACATAACATATTGATGATAGGACCGCCTGGTTCCGGGAAAACAATGTTAGCTACACGTATACCTACTATATTACCAAAACTTACTTTTGAAGAAGCTATTGAAACAACAAAAATTTATTCTTCAAGTGGTATGTTAAACAACGGATTTATTTCTACTAGACCGTTTAGAGCACCACATCATACAATATCAGATATAGCATTAGTTGGTGGTGGACAAATACCACGTCCTGGAGAAATATCGTTAGCACATAACGGTGTTTTATTTTTAGATGAACTACCTGAGTTTAATAGAAACGTTCTTGAAGTATTACGTCAACCGTTAGAGAAAGGATATATTACTATATCACGTGCTGCATTCAAAGTTGATTATCCAGCAAGAATAATGTTAGTTGCAGCATGTAACCCATGTCCTTGTGGATATTATGGCCATCCTAAAAAAGAATGTGTGTGTACACCATACCAAATACAAAAGTATATTTCAAAAATTTCAGGACCACTTCTTGACAGAATTGATATCCAAATTGAAGTACCGCCAGTTGAGATCGAAGAAATAACTTCTGATTTACCATCAGAATCCTCAGAAGAAATTAGGAAACGTGTTGAAAAAGTTAGGCTATTACAATACGAAAGATATAAAGGTAAAAAAATTTATACTAATGCGCAACTTACAAGTAAACTCATAAAAGAATTTTGTCCAATGACTAACGAAGCAAAAAGGTTGTTAAAAATAAGTGTTGAGAAAATGGGATTATCAGCACGTGCATATGACAGAATCCTAAAAGTTGCAAGAACTATTGCTGATATGGATAACAAAGAAATAATTGATTCTGTACATATAGCAGAAGCAGTACAGTATAGAAGTATAGATAAGTTGATGAAATAATGAAAAACATAGTTGTTTTTACACCAACATATAATGAAGTAGATAATATAGAAACTTTTGTGAGACAAGTTTTTGAAGTGTTGCCTTATTGCAAACTTGTAGTTGTAGATGACAACTCGCCTGATGGTACTGCACAAAAAGTTGAACAATTAAAAAAAATATATCCAAATTTATATCTGGTTGTAAGAAAAGACAAACGTGGTCGTGGGTATGCTGGTATTGAAGGGTTTAAGAAATGTATAGAACTTGGTGCTGATATTATTGTAGAAATGGATGCGGATTTGTCTCATTCACCTTACGAATTGCCAAAGCTTATTGAAGTTTTAGAAAAAAATCTTGAAGTAGATATAGTTGTTGGTTCAAGATATATTGAAGGTGGAAAAGATCAACAACGTAGTGTTTTAAGAAAATTGATAAGTTTGTTTTCAAGAGTGTATATAAAGTTATTAACTGGTATACCTATAATTGATGTTACATCAGGATATAAAGTATATAGAAGAAAAGTTATAGAAACAATCTTGCCATATTTATCTGCATCAGACCCGTTTATTGTTACAGAAGTAAATTATATATGTAAAATGTTTAACTTTAAGTTTTTTGAAGTACCTATTGAATTTCATAAACGTCTGTATGGTAAAAGTAAACTTTCAGTAACAAAACTTTTAAAATATTTGTTTAAAGTGAAATTGTTAGTAATAAACTGGTTTTTTAAAGATAAATATAACATTTTTTTTACAAAAATCTTGGTATTATCTACAATTTTGAAGTTTTCACTATCAGGAATGTTTGGTTTAACAGATGACGAATCTCATTATTGGCAATATGCACAATATTTGGATTTTTCTTACTATGATCATCCACCAATGGTAGGGTATTTAATATATTTATCAACAAAAATTTTTGGTAATAATCTGTATGGTGTAAGAATTCCTGCAATTTTTTGTTCTACAGTTGCAATTATATATTTCTACAGGTTAATAAAAGAAATTTTTGGTTCTCAAACAGCACTTTATTCAAGTTTGTTACTTAATTTTATACCTATATCTTTTGTAGGTTCTATTATAACCATACCAGAAACGTTGTTGGGTATGTTTTGGATGATGTATACATTTTATTTTTACAAATTTGTTTTGACAGAAGATGTATGGTTATTATATTTTTGTGGTGTGTTATTAGGAGTTGCGTTATTGGCAAAATATACAGCAGTGTTTTTATTTATTGGCAGTGTTTTTATAATTTTGATTACACCAAAGTTAAGAAAATTATTGATAAAAAAAGATTTTTATGTTTATTGTTTAATTTCAGTAATAATTTTTTCACCAGTAATTTTATGGAATATTGTACATAAGTTTGTTTCGTTTAAATACCAGTTCGGACATGCAATTGGTACAAAAATTTTATTTTCTTTAAAAACATTTGTTGAAAATTTTGGTTTCCAAGCAGGATACATCTCACCAGTTGTTTTCGTTTTATTATGGTATAGCATTATTTATGTTTTCTTTGTTAAAAAAGATATTAATAGATTTTTATTATACTTTGTATTGCCAGGGATAATATTTTTTATTGGTCTAAGTTTTAAAAATAAGTTGTTACCACATTGGCCTGCAGTGTTATACTTTATGCTTGTTCCGTATATTCAGTTCTTAGATAAAAAAAGAACTTTATATTATATTTCGTTAGTTTCTTCTATTTTGATTACATCTTTTGTAATTCTAATTTCTTTATTTGGAATAATTAAAATACCTGAAAAATATCATAATGCTGATACACCAGATAAACTTTATGGTTGGGAAGTTGCTGCGTCAGAACTTAATACTCTGTTAAGTAAATATCCATCAAGTTTTGTTTTGACACATAAATATTTTGTTGCAGGACAAATACGATTTGGATTAACAAAATATTTTAAAAATAATAAAATCCCTGAAGTTTTTTGTATAGATGATTATCTTAACCAATATGATTTTTGGAATGGAAATTTGAGTAAATACGATGGTAAAAATGCAATTTATGTTACTGAAGGAAGATTTCCTGAAGAAAATATTTTAGATAAACTACCGTTTAAAGAAAAAAAAATGGTTTCGATAGTTTCTTTTAGAAAAAACAAATTTTGGCCACAACGTGTATTTAAGTTTTATATATGTAAAAATTTTATGTATAAAAATCTTTCAAAAGAATTTCTACAACAGGAATATAATAATACAACTTCAGTTACCGAATATTTTAGAAATTATGATAAATTGATATTTTTGACAATAAATCAAAGTAAGATGTATCAAAGAAAATGGTTCAGGACAATATGGTATATATTAACCAATCTTGGCAATGGTGCGATCCTTGTACCTATAATAATTTTACTTCTGTTTTTAGTAGATAATAAAAAGTTTGTTTCAGAAAGTATTGTATTTATTATAATTGTTTTATTAGGTGGAGGAATTATACAATTATTAAAATTTATTTTTGACAAACCGAGACCATTAAAGTTGTTTCAGGATATTTTGCATCAACCTGTTAATGTTATTGGAGAACAACTACGTGAGTTCGGTTTTCCATCAGGACATACATTTTTAGCGTTTGCATCTGCTGTATATATATCAGATAAAGTAAGAAAAAAATATGTAACAGTATTAGCATTTGTTTTAGCATTTTTAATAGGTATAAGCAGGGTGTTAGTTGGAGCACATTTTTTAAGTGATGTTATTGGTGGAATTATCGTTGGAATACTTTTTACTTGGTTATGTCTTAAGGTTAAACATGAAGTTTTGTAGTTTCCAAAGTATTACTTTCAAAGAATTTGTATTTTAATGAGAGGAAATTTATGAAAAAAGTGTTTATTTTTATTAGTATACTTTTTTTTGTAGTTAACATCTATTCACTAGAATATACGGTAGTGAAAGGAGATTGTTTGTGGAATATTGCAAAAAAATATTATAATAATCCATTTTTATGGGTGAAGATTTATCAACAAAATAAGGATAAAATAAAAAATCCAGATTTAATTTTCCCAGGGCAAGTGTTCATATTACCTGAAATAAAAGTGGAAGAAATCAGTGGTACTGAAATTGAACCAAAAATAGAAAAAGAAGAAGCAGGTATTGAACAAAAAGTTCAACAACAAGAAAAACAGATATCAGAAGACCAACTTGTAGTAAGAGATACAGCTTCACAGGTAGAGGTAGTAAGTGTTAGTTCTGGTCCAGTTAAAAGACAAAATATTACAAAAGAAAAAGAAGAGATAAAAAAATCATATATACAAAAAACTTTAGACATCAAAGATTTTAAATATTTTGGTAAAATTGTTTCTGCAAAAGAAAAAAAGTTTATGTATATTGATCACGATATTGTATTTTGTGAATTTCAAGAATTGGCAGAAATTAATCCTGACGAAATTTTTTATGTTTATCATTTAGGCCCTTCTCAATATGATATAACATTGTTAAATGTTCCTGATAATAAACTTAATTTAGTTGGTAAGTTAAAAGTTATTGAACTTAAAGAAAAAATAGTTGTGTGTAAAATTTTAAGAGCATATTCTCCAATAGTTATAGGTGATATGCTTACGAAATAAATGAAAAAGTTTGTTTTTCTTATTACATTTTTTATATTTTGTTTCTATATTTTTTATTCACAATTTTATCTAACAGGAAAGTTTAATGATTGGTTGCAACAATATAGTGAATCAAAATATGCACAATTTGTAGAGTTTGTAATAGGTAAAATTTGTTTTTTATTAAGGAAATATGACAGCGCAATTTTTAGGTTTTTAAGAGTTGTGGAAATTTATTCTTCAGAAGGACTAAAATCTGAAAGTTTGTTCAATATCGCTGAATGTTACGAAGAAAAAAAAGAAATGAAATTAGCACTAAAATTTTATAAGAAAACCTTTGAACTATATCCAGAAACATATTATGGCGAACTTGCAAAAAAACGGTTTGAGTATTTATTACTTTTAGGTTATAAATATGAGGAATAAATTTTTCTTTCTATATTTTTCTTTATTTTTTTTCAAAATGACAATCTTTTCGCAGTATAATTATTATGTTGAAATTTTATGTGACAACCAGAAAGATTTGGTTTCTGTAAGAAGTTTGATAGAAAAACAATCTTGGTGTGAAAAAGATAAAATATTTGTAAATACTACAACAATTTTGATAGGTCCTTATGAATTTGAAAAAGCAACTGAAATAAAAAATTTAGTTATTACTCAAATGAATCTGCCAGCAAATTTGTGCATTCAGATGGCAGATGATAAAATTGTCGAAAACATAAGTTTAACTGAAGAAACAGATTTTTATTCTGATGAAAATGGTGAGATAGACTACGATGTTGTAACATCATCTTTATCTAAAGAATTAAATGAAGATACACTTAAGATATATCATGACGAAAAAATTAAAAGAATTATACGTTCAGCATTAAAATTATATAGTAGTCCTTATAAATGGGGTGGAACAAATGTAGATAAAGGTATTGATTGTTCATTTTTTGTAAAATTTGTGTTTTCAGAACTTGGGATAAACCTACCAAGGACTTCAAGGGAACAGTTTAAAATTGGAAAACCAATTGACAAAGAAGAATTACAATGTGGAGATTTAGTTTTTTTTAAAAAAGTAAGGTACAAAAAAGTTAAAGGCAAAATTAAAAAGTACGAATATATAAACCATGTTGGAATATATCTGACAAATAACGAGTTTATTCATGCAACACGCGGTTCTAAAAAAGTCACTATATCATCGTTAGAAGAAGAATATTATAAACTTCATTATGCAGGTGCAAGAAGGGTGTTAAAAGAAGATGGTATATAAAGAATTTATTAAAAAAATTAAGGAAGCTATTAACCAAAAAAAATATACATTAAAAGAAGCAGCAGAATATGCAAAAATAGATGTGTCGTATTTATCAAAAATAATTTCTGGTAAACGCAACCCTCCATATGAAGAAGAAACTATAAAACGTATTGCAAAATTTTTAGATATTGACGAAGATGAACTGTTGTTTTCTGCTGGTAGAGTACCAAATAAATATTTACAAAATTTTTCTTCAAAAGAAATATTATTATGTTTGAAACAATATCTTTTTACAAAAAATTTTTATAAAGAAAAAGATAACCAAACTCAAAGTTCGGCATTAAAAATAAATATAAACAAAAAAGTAAAAAAACAAAAAGAAACAATAATTACTGAAGAAAAAATTGAAACAGAAAAACATTCAATGCCAGAAGAGTTGTTATGAATAATTTAGAAGAAATAAAGTCATTGATGATTTTAAACAATATTCCGACACTTGGTCCTGTGAGAATAAAACGGTTAATAGAATTTTTTGGTTCTGCTACAAATATTATGTCAGCGACAGAAGAAGAACTAAGTTGTGTTGAAGGTATAGGTCCATCTATTGCTAAAACTATTGTGATGTTGAGAAATAAAATTGATGTTGAGAAAGAACTTGATGCTATAAATAAAGAGAAGATAAAAATAATTTGTTATAACGATGATGATTATCCTTTGATGTTAAAATATCTTGCAGATCCACCTATGTTATTATATGTCAAAGGTGAATTAAAAAAAGAAGATATGATCTCTGTAGCAATAGTTGGCACAAGGAAACCTACTCCTTATGGAAGATTAGTTGTTGAACATTTAGTTAAACAGATAGCAAAATATGATTTAACAATTGTTAGTGGTTTAGCATACGGAATTGATACTCTTGCACATGAGTTTGCTATAAAAAATGGTCTTAGGACAATTGCAGTTTTAGGTAACGGATTAGGTGTGTATTACCCAGCTGCAAATAAAAAGTTACAAGATAAAATACCTTTATTTGGTGCTGTAATTTCAGAGTTTCCATATTTTTATAAACCTAATAAGAATTCCTTTCCACAAAGAAATAGGATAATTGCAGCATTGTCTTTAGGTACAATAATAATTGAAGCTGATATTAAGAGCGGAGCAATGATAACTGCAAAGCTTGCTGCTGAGTTAGGAAAAGATGTTTTTGCAGTACCTGGCAGTATTTTTTCAAGACAAAGCAGAGGAACAAATTTTCTTATTAAAACAGGAGCAAAACTTATAACCTCTGCTGAAGATGTGATAGAAGAAATACAAAAATTATCAGATATTGTTAAACAACAAATTAATATAAAAAAACCTGTTAAAGAAGAAGGTAAAGTTGAAAAGGAACTTGATGAAGAAACAAAAAAAGTTTTAGATATTATTATTGCAGAACCCGAAGGTATTCATATTGATAAATTGCAAAATATTTCAAAATTAGAAATTACAAAACTTATGAATATACTTTTTAGTTTGGTAGTAAATGGCAAAATTAAAGAATTAACTGGGAAAATTTATGTTCCTGTCCAGGAGTGAAGTTTATGAAAGTAATAATAGTAGAATCGCCAACTAAAGAACGAACAATTGCAAAATTTTTGTCTAAAAGTAATGATAAATATATTGTGAAAAGTTCTTATGGCCATGTTCGTGATTTACCTAAAAATTTGTTAGGTGTAGATGAAAAAAATAATTTTAAACCCTATTATGTTGTTTTACCAAAAGCAAAAAAAGTTATTTCTGAGTTAAAAAAAATTGTACAACAAGCTGAAAAAATATATCTCGCAACTGACTATGACCGTGAAGGAGAAGCAATTGCTTGGCATCTTACAAGAGTGTTAGGATTAAGTTTGGATGACGTGTTAAGAATAACATTTCATGAAATAACTCCACAAGCAATATATGATGCTTTATTACATCCAAGAAAAATAGATATGAATCTTGTTGATTCTCAACAAGCACGAAGAATAATAGATCGTTTAGTAGGATACAAAATTTCCCCATTGTTATGGAAAAAAATTTCAAATGGTCTTTCAGCAGGAAGAGTTCAATCTGCTGCGTTAAAGTTTATCTATGATAGAGAAAAGGAAATACAAAATTTTGTCCCACAAGAATACTGGAGTATAGAATGTGAGTTTTACAAAGAAGGAACTCAACAAGTGTTAAACACAAAATTGGTATCTATAGAAGGAAAAAAATTAGAGAAGTTGGATATAAGATCAAAAGATGAAGCTGAAAAAATTGTTAACGAAGTTAAAAAAATAGGGTTTGGTAGAATAATCGATATCAAAATAGAAGAAAAGAATAAATCTCCGTCTGAGCCATATGTTACATCTACGTTACAGCAGGAAGCTTCCTGGAAATTAAAATTTTCTCCATCAAAAACTATGAGTATTGCACAAAGTTTATACGAAGGTGTAGACCTTGGAAACAAAGAACGTGTTGGTCTTATCACATATATGAGAACAGATTCTGTTTTTGTTTCAGATTATGCAATTGAAGAGTTAAGAAGGTATATAAAAGAAAAATTTACCGAAAGTTATTTATCAGAAAAAGTACGAGAATATAAAACAAAAATTAAAAATGCACAAGAAGCACATGAAGCGATACGTCCAACAAGTGTGTATCGTGAACCTGAGAAAATTAAACAATATCTTTCTGAAGATCAATATAAACTTTATAAACTTATCTGGACGAGGTTTGTTGCTACTCAAATGAAAGATTTGAAATACAATAATATTGTGATTAATATAGATGTTGACAAAAAATATCTGTTTGAGTTTGAGACAAAAGAAGTATTGTTTGACGGGTTCACAAAAATTTTACCAGAAGAATATAAAAAAGATAATACTCAATATATAAAAATAGAAATCTCAAATCTTAATAAAGATGATATATTAAAAATAAAAGATTGTCTTCAGAAACAACATTTTACTGAGCCACCAGCAAGGTATACTGAAGCGTCTCTTATTAAAGAACTTGAAAAGAATGGTATAGGTAGACCATCAACTTATGCAACTATTGTTGATACACTTAAGCAGAGAGGATATGTGAAACTTAAAGAAAGAAAATTTTATATTACAGAATTAGGTAAAGAAGTAATTGAACTTTTATCAAAATATTTTACAGAAATTGTTGATAAATCTTATACAGCAAAAATTGAGAATTTGTTAGATAAAATTGCTCAAGGTAAAGAAAAATGGGTAAAAGTTGTTAATATGTTTTATGAACCAATAATTAAAGAAATTGAGAAAGCAAATAAAGAAATAAAACCTAAGAAAACCGAAATTTTTGCAGGAAAAAAATGTGAACTTTGTGGTGGTTCGTTAATAATTAGAAAAAGTAAATATGGAAAATTTTTATCATGTGAAAATTTCCCGAAATGTAAATATAAAACAAATTATGAAAAAAATAGTTTTTCTACAAAAAAAGATAACTGAAAAACCTGAGATTTATAAAAGTTTAATAACAAAGTTTAAAACATATTTAATTGCTGAACGAAATGCATCATATAATACAGTATTGTCTTATACTACGGATCTTTTTGATTTTTTTAATTATGTTTTTTATGAAATTAAAATTAAAAATATTCAAGATGTTACAAAATTAGTTGTAAGAAGTTATATTACAAAATTACAAAATTTAGGTTATAAAAAATCATCTATTTCAAGAAAAATAAATACTTTGAGAGCATTTTTTAAATTTTTGGTTAAGAAAAAAATTTTGCAAACAAACCCAATTCTTTATTTAAGTAGTATTAAAAAAGAGAAAAGTTTACCAAGTTTCCTCACAAAAGAGGAAATAGAAAAGTTATTTTCATTGATACAACCAGTTGATTTTATTTCTGCAAGAGATAGAGCAATTTTAGAGCTGTTGTATTCTTCAGGATTAAGAATTTCAGAACTTGCTCAACTTACTGAAGATGATATAGATTTGTATGAAGGATTGGTAACTGTGCAGGGTAAAGGTGGTAAAGAACGAACTGTTCCAGTAGGAAGCGTTGCAGTAAATTATATAAGAGAATATTTAAAATATAAATATGAATTAGGAATAAGAAAAAAAGAATTGTTTTTAAACAAATTCGGTAACAAACTAAGCGTTCGTGGAATAAGAAAAATTGTTACAAAATGGGTAAACAAAGCTGCTATACATAAAAAAGTTTCGCCACATACATTCAGACATACTTTTGCTACACATTTATTAGACGCAGGTTGCGATCTAAGAAGTATACAAGAGATGTTGGGGCATCAGAGTTTATCAACAACTAATATCTATACACATTTAACTTTGGAACGGTTAAAAAGTGTTTATGAAAAAGTTCACCCAAGAAAGTGATAATTTAAAAATTGCAAAATATAAAATAGCAATACTTGAAAAACATTTATACTTATGTGGATTCATAATAATTAAAAGAAATACTAATTCTGTTTTGAGAACATGTTGTGTCGTGTCTTATAACCCATCTGTGTTTGAGATAGATTTAAAAAGTGATATTAAAAAAATTGAAAATACAATTTATAGATATAAATTTGACGAAGGTAACAATGTAGTTTTAGCAAATAAATTGTTACTCAAATTATACAGCTGTGAAGAAAAAATTGTTGAAGCAATTGATAAAGAAAAATTTGAATTTGTTATTGAACAAATAATTTCTGTATTTGATATAAAAGAAAAAAACAAAATAAAAACAGAATATTTAATAGATACTTTTAGCACTGATGTTAGCAGAAAAGATGAAATAAATTATAATAGAGTGGATAATAATATAGTAGACACCTATGAACAAAAAAAATTTTTTCTTAAAACAAAACCAGTTGTTGATTATAAAAAAGGTGAAAGTGTTGAAAAAATTAAATCTAAAGAAATTTTATGTGAATTTGTAGACAATAGAGAAATATCTAAAAACATAATGAGGGTACTTTTTCCTAAAGATGAAAAATATTTATATGCAAAGGTTGTTGATGTTAAACAAAGAAATAAAAGATACTACGAAATTACATGTTTTATTACTCCAATGATTTATACAAGTTTTATAGTTGACAAAACACAGAGGTTGGTTGTAAAAAAATGAATGGCGAAGAAAAAATAGAGTTTAATACAGAAGATTTTGATAGAGAACTTTCAGAAGCAAAACATGAGTTTACTCAGAATACATTAAATTTGTTACAAAAAAGGATTATTAAACAAAAAGAACAATTTACAAAACTTAATGAATTAAAACAAAAAGAAATTGAAGAATTGAGAAATAAATTAAGAGAAACAGAAAATGCATTAAAACAAACTCAAGCATTGCTTGAGGAATATCAACGTTCAGAAGTTGAGAGACTTAAGAGAACTGCTGAAGAGTTGCAAAAACAAAAAGAAAAAGAGATTGAGAAATGGCGTGCTATTGAAGAAGAAATAAAGAAGTTTAAAGAAATATCTTATTCATCAGAATTACGTTTGAAAGAAGAAATTAAAAGATATCAAGAATTAAAACATCTGCATGAAGAAAAAGTTAAAGAATGGGAAAACAAATTTGCACAGTTAGAACTCGAATTACAAAAATATAAAGAACAACTTCTACAAAAAGAAGAAGAAATTGTTAAAATTAATACAGAACATAATAATGTTGTATCTCAATTAAAAGAAGAGATAGAAAAATTACAACAACAATTTTTTAACCAAAAGAAAGAATATGAAGATAAACTTAATGAAGCATCTAATACTATACAGAAGTTACAAGATGCGTTGAATCAAACAGTTCTTCAACTACAACAATTTAAATTTGAATCAGAAAAGTACAAAGAGGCTTTGCAACAAAAAGAGTTAAAAATAGAACAATTAGAACTTGAAAATAAACATCTACAAGAACAAGCAGAACTTAAATATAAACAATATGAAGATGAATTATTAAATTATCAACATCAAATTGATATACAAAAAAATAAATTTGAAGAAGAAAAGAAACAATTACAGCAGAGTTATGAAACAGAAATTAAAAAATTAAACTATGTGTTAGAAGAGAATAATAAAAAATATGAGTCGTTGTTAGAAATGTATAAATCTTTAGAAGTACAGCTTAAAGAAAAAGAAGAATTAATTAAAAATCTTGAGAACAAACTTAATAGTTATGACGCTGTAAAATTGCAAGAGTTTAAACAACTTAATGATAAAATTTCTATATTAAATCAGGAAAATGAAAAGTTAATTGTAGAAATTAACCAAAGAAAACATGATTATGAAGAAGAACACAAGTTAAGGTTACTACTTGAACAAAAGATTGCTCAATTAGAAGAAGAAAAAAACAGACGTATAACACAACTGTCTAACGAAATAGAAACTTGGAAAAAATCGTTTGAAGAAGAACAAAAACGTGCTGAACAACGGATCAAAACTCTAGTGGAAAGATACGAAAACATAATTGCATTACGTAACGAAGAAATTGATAAGTTGCAAAAAGAACTCGCTGATATAGAAAATGAATATAATGAATTAATAAGAATATATCAGGAAACAAGGATTGAGAATCAACAAATGAAGATTAATATTGAGGGGTTAACAAAAAAAGTTGATGAACTTAATGCTCAATTGCAGACAGAACATGATAAATTTGCAGAAATTTTGTCTTCTGAACGTCTTAGTTGGGAGGAAAGGGTAAAAAGTTATGTGGTTGAAATTGAGAACTTAAAAAAAAACTATGAAGAAAAAATTGCCAATTTAAAAAATTCAGCTGAAGAAATGTTGTTAAAATTGGGACAATACGAAACTGAATACAAGAAATTACAAAATCTTAATTCTGATTTAGAACTAAAACTGACTCAACTTAAACAAGAAAATGAACAATTGTATTCACAACTACAAATAAAAAATGAAGAATATAATAGAAATATTGCACAGCTAAAAGAGTACTATGAGAATATTATATCAGAACTTAAAAAACAAGTTGAAGATTTGAGGCAAGAAATTTCTAATTTACAATTAGTAAAAAATAAAGAAATTACTAATATTATTGACGAATATAATAAAAAAATAAAACAAATGGAACAAAATTTTGAACAACAATTGAATAATTTTAACAATGAACGATTTAGTTTAACAAAAAAAATAGAATTGTTGAACATGCAAATTGCTGAACTTCAACATTCAAACGAAATGTTAAAAAATATAGAAAGAGATTATAGTAACAAAATAAAATTGTTAGAAGAAGAACTTAAACAAAAAATTGAACAAAAGGATAAAGAAATACAACAGCTAAAGTTGTTGATTGACGAAGAACGGAAGAAAAAGATGCTTGAGATTACACAAATTGTTGCGAAAAGTGAACAACAGATAAATGAGTTAAGAAAAGTACTTACTATTGAACGAAGTACATATGAAACAAAAATTAAAGAATTGATAAATCGTGAACGAGAATTAAGAGAACAACATGAAAATGAAATAAAAAATCTTTTACGAGAAATTAATATATTAAAAGGCACGATATTAAAATTAGAACAGTTAAAAGAAAATCTACAACAAAAAATTAATGTTTTACAGGAACAATCATCAGAAAAAAAATAATAAATAAACTACTCTTCTCCTATGCAAAGAAATAAATCAAAGATATTTCTTGTAGATGGTAATGCATATATTCATAGAGCATACCATGCATTACCACCGTTAACAACATCTTCAGGGTTGCCTATTAACGCGGTGTTTGGTTTTATCCGTATGATATTTAAGATGTTAAGAAATTTTAAACCAGAGTATTTTTGTATATGTTTAGATTCAGAAAAACCTACCTTTAGGCATAAAATTTATAAAGAGTATAAAGCAACGAGGAAAGAACTTGAAGAGAATATAAAGATACAATTTCCTATAGTGAAAGAATTTATTGTAGAAAGTGGAATTCCATATTTGTCAATTGATGGATACGAAGCTGATGATATAATAAGTTGTTTAGTGAAAAAGTTCGGCGAAAATGAAGATAATGAAATTATTATAATAAGTGGGGATAAAGATATATTGCAGTTAGTAAGTAAAAAAGTTTTAGTATATAATGAACACAAAGATATTTGGTATAATGAAGAAGAGGTAAAAAAGAAATACGGTGTTCCTCCTTCAGCACTTATAGATTTTTTTTCGTTAGTTGGTGATAAAATAGATAACATTCATGGTTTGGATGGTGTAGGACCAAAAACTGCTGCAGAACTGTTATCAAAATTTGGTTCTATTGAAGGGATATATTCTAATTTAGATAAACTTAGAGATGATTTAAAGAAAAAATTTTTAGAACATAAAGAAGATTTATATAAAAGTAAAGAATTAGTAAGTTTAACAACAAAAATACCAGAAGTTGAAAATGTTACATTGGAAGATCTAAAAATTACGCAGTTGAATATAAATAAAATAAGAGAATTTTTGTTGAAATATGAAATGAAGAGTATCCTTCGTCAGATAGATAATCTGCCATATCCTGTTACAACTCAGCAAAATTACGATGAGAATGAGGGATTATTATTTTCTTATAATACTGTAGTAACTAAAAAAGAACCAGAAGTGTTATATGTTAACAATTTGTCAGGGTTTGATAAATTTTTTGAAATAATACAAAAATGTGAAGAAGTTGTTTTGTGTGTAGTATATAAAGAAAAAATAAATGAATTAATTGGTTGTATTGGTATAGGTTACGTAGGGACACAGAAAACTATATTTTATATACCTTTTGTTAAACATGTGATGTCAGATAACAATTTTTTGTTTCCTTTAGAACAAAATCTTATTAAAAAACTTGTTTCATTTTTATTCTTTGACAACAAAATAAATATAATTAGTTATGATATAAAATCGCAAATAAAAAATGTTGCAAAAATATATAATTTGGAAATAAATCATTTTTCTAACAGAATCTATGATGTATTGTTATTATCACATTTGATAAAATCTTATAAAAAAATAACATCTTTACAAGAACTGGTTAGTTTATGGTCAATACAAAAACCAGTTTCTGAAATTTCTATACCGAAAGAGATAAGTTTTGACCTCTTCCCTATAGAAAAATTTGTTTCGCGAATGTCAGATAGTTTAGAAACAATTTATGAAGTTTACAAAAAGATAAGTAATGAAGAAAAATATCAAGATATAAAAAGAATTTATGAATTAATAGAATTGCCAATGATAAAAGTTTTGATAAAAATGGAAACAAGTGGTGTCTTAGTAGATAAACAGTATCTTGAGAATTTAAAAAAAGAAATTGAAAAAGAAATAGAGGACACAAAACACAAAATTTTTGAATCTGCTGGTTTAGAATTCAATCTTAATTCTCCGAAACAAGTTGCTTTTGTATTATTTGAAAAATTAAAACTGCCACCGATAAAAAAGAAAAAAACTGGTTTTTCTACAGATGAAGAAGTGTTGTTATCTTTAGAAAATGTTCATCCTATTGTTCCTTTAATTTTAAAACATAGAGAGTTGGAAAAGCTTAAAAATACCTATTTAGAACCAATCTCTGAATATATAAATCCGTCAACAGGACGAATACATACTACATTTAATCTCGCAGGTACTGTTACTGGAAGATTATCTTCTGAAGAACCAAACTTACAAAATATTCCTGTAAAGAGCGATTGGGGGAAAAAAATACGTAATATTTTTGTTCCACAAGAAGGATATAAATTTGTTTCAATTGATTATTCACAGATTGAATTAAGAATTTTAGCTCATTTCTCAAATGATAAAACTTTAATAACTGCGTTTTTTGATAACAAAGATATACATAGATCAACTGCAAGCGAAGTTTTTAACATACCTGAAGAACAAGTTGATGAAAAATTACGTCGTGTTGCTAAAATAATAAATTTTGGTATTATCTATGGTATGTCAGCACAAGGGTTGGCAAAGGAGTTAAAGATTACTATTTCAGAAGCAGAAGAATATATTAAGAAATATTTTGATAAATATTCTGAAGTAAAAACTTGGATTGAAGAAACAATAAAATTTGCAAAACTTAATGGTTATGTAAAGACATTGTTTGGTAGAATAAGATATATTCCTGAAATAAATTCAACAAATAGGTCTTTACAATCATTTGGTATGAGATTGGCAGTTAATACACCGATTCAAGGAACTGCAGCAGAAATTATTAAACTTGCAATGATTAAAATTGATGAGTTTATTACAAAAGAGAATTTAGATAAAAAAATAAAAATGTTAGTTCAAATCCATGATGAACTTTTGTTTGAGATATGTGATGATGTTTTAACTTATGCAGTTGAAAAAATTAAAGATATTATGTGCAATGTAGTAAAACTAAGAGTGCCACTTGTAGTGGATAGTAAAATTTTATCACGTTGGGGTGAAGAATAATAATAGATGAAACTTATAGGATTGACAGGAAGCATTGCTTCAGGCAAAACTACTGTATTAAAAATTTTTAAGTCATTAGGATATCCAACAATTTCTTGTGATGAACTTTACCACAAATTGTTGAAAACAGATAGTTATTTACAACAAAAATTAGTTAAAACTTTTGGTAAAGGGATACTTGATAAAAATAGAATCTCAACATTGAAGTTAGCAAAAATAATTTGTGATAATAGGGAAAATTTAAGAAAACTTGAAGAGATTACCCATCCTGTAATACTTAAAAAAGTTTTTGATGAAGTTAGAAGATTTAAAAATAATAAATATAAATTTTGTGTTATAGATATTCCTTTGTTGTTTGAAAAAAAATTAGAAAAAAAATTTGATTATATAATAACAGTTTATTGTTCTAAAACAACACAATTTGAAAGATTAAAAGAAAGAAATATGGATGTCAACTTGCTAAGAGTTTTGTTTTCACGGCAAAAAGGGATAAAAGAAAAAATACAAAATTCTGATTTTGTTATAAACAATGATAATGTTTCAAAAAAAGAGTTACGAAAACAAGTTGAGAGAATTATAAATTTTTTATAAAAATTAAAAATTTTATTTGTCTATTGACAATTTAAATTAGTATTTTATATATTTAACTAAACCGAGTCGGTGGGGGAAGTGTCTGTGAGATCCAGACCGCTGCCCACGCAACGGTAATCTTCATCCTGTAATTTTACAGGATTGAAGGAGCCCGGTCTATCACCGACTTTAGGGAAGTACCTTCGTTGGGAGGGGAA
>CAZFSG010000021.1:8978-20860 GCA_964521665.1 uncultured Elusimicrobia bacterium | reverse complement strand
TATGGCTTTCAAAGAGGGAATATACAATATATACAAACCAAAAGGTGTTAATACTTACAAAATTGTAGAATACATAAAAAAGAAGGTTGGGAAAAAATACAAGGTTGGTCATGGGGGTTCTTTAGATCCTTTTGCTGAAGGTGTTATAGTTGTAGCAGTAGGACGTAAATTTACTAAACAGTTAACTCACATTCTTAAAAATTCTAAAAAAGAATATATTGTTGAAATACAACTTGACAAAATTTCTGATACTTACGATATTACAGGCAATGTTTCTGATGTAAACATCTCTAACAGACCTACAATAGAAGATGTTAAAAAAGTTTTATCAAATTTTATTGGAGAGATTGAACAAACACCGCCTGTATATTCTGCAGTAAAGTACAAAGGAAGACGTCTGTGTGATTTAGTTCGTTTTGGGAAAATATCATATGAAGAAGCACAAAAGTTGCTAAAACCTAAAAAAGTAAAAATTTATAATATTGAACTTATAGAATATAATTTTCCAAAACTTGTATTAAAAATTCTTTGTTCTTCAGGAACATATATACGTTCTTTAGCAAAAGATATTGGTGAAAAACTTAACTGTGGCGGTATTGTTGTAAACTTGTTAAGAACAAAAGTAGATAAATATACTATAGAAAACACAATGAGGATAAATCTGTGAATTTAGAACTAACAATACTAACCGCAGCGATAACTTTTATTGTGATGTTAATAATTTTAGCAAATTTGCATACAAAAATGAGAACTATTATATTGTTGTTAAACACATTGATTAAAAAACTTACAATGTTAGAAGAAAAAATTAAATGGGATTCTGAGTATATAAAATCAAAATTAACAAAAGAAGAAAAAAGAATAACGATATAAAATGGATTGAATAAGAAACTTTTATGAACAAACCTTTATTACAAATAGCATTAGATTTTGTTGACTTACACCGTGCAATAAAAATTGTTAACGAAATTATTCCAGCAGGTGTGGATATTATAGAAATAGGTACACCACTTATAAAATCTGAAGGTGTACGTGCAATAAGTGAAATTAAAAAATTGGTCCCTGCTAATATAAAAATACTTGCTGATATGAAAACAATGGATGTTGGCAGAATTGAGGTAGAAATAGCAGCAAAAGCAGGTGCACATATTGTTGGCATTTTAGGTGTTGCAGATGACGAAACAATCAAAGAAGCAATTGATGCAGCAAAAAATTATGGTTGTGAAATACTAGTGGATATGATTGAAGTAAAAAACATTGTTGAGCGTGTAAAAGAAGTATTACAATTTTCGCCAAATTATATAGGGTTACATATACCTATTGATGAACAAATGAAAGGAAAAATTAACTTTGATTTTGTCAAAGAAATAAAAAAAATTTGTCCTATACCTATATCCATAGCAGGAGGGATAAATTCTGAAAATGTAGTTGATGCAGTAGAAGCTGGTGCCGATATAATAGTTGTTGGCGGTGCAGTTATAAAAGCACAAGATGCAAGACTTGCCTGCCAACAAATTAAAACCGCTATGTTTACAAAAACAAAAATAAAAACTGAACTTTATAAACGTGTAAGTACAATCCAAGAAATAAGAAATTTATTATACAAAGTTTCAACAGCAAACATTTCTGATGCGTTACACCGTGGGAAATGTTTAGAAGAAATACATCCTGTAGTAGAAGGTGTAAAACTTGTAGGACCCGCAGTAACCGTAAGAACTTATCCTGGTGATTGGTCAAAACCTGTTGAAGCAATTGATGTTGCTACTGAAGGTGATGTTATAGTAATAGATGCAGGTGGTGTACCACCAGCAGTATGGGGTGAACTTGCAACATATTCTGCAATTGGTAAAAACCTTGCTGGTGTGGTAGTATGGGGTGCAGTAAGAGATGTCGCTGAGATAAAAAAAATAAAATTCCCTGTATTCAGCCGTATTGTTGTACCACAAGCTGGTGAACCAAAAGGTTTCGGAGAAATAAATGTTCCTGTGACTATCTCAGGAATGAAAGTATTTCCAGGTGACTGGATAGTAGGAGATGATGATGGTGTTGTTGTTATACCAAAAGAAAAACTTGTTGAAGTTGCAAACCGTTCAATGGATGTCTTAGAAAAAGAAAACAGAATCAGAAAAGAAATACAAGAAGGTTCTACTTTGTCAAAAGTTCAAGATTTACTTCGTTGGGAGAAAAAATAATGGATACAACACTTATTGGTAGTGTTCCAAATGATGAAAGTGTAGAAAAAATAATTGAAGAAATTTTTGCATATGTCTCAATTCCTTGTTGGCCACAGATACCAAAAAAAAGTTTTAAAGAACATATGTGTAGTCAGTACTCAGAAAATTTTCCGGGTATTATCGTTGATGAAGAACAACAAAAAATTTTTTTAGATGAAGAAAAATTTTATATTGACCTTGAAAATTTTTATCAAAATTTTGTTGATAAAAATTTAGATTATTACAAAATTTCTCTTGATTATGCATACGGATTTTACAAATTTGTTGAACAAGTTAAATTTAAAAAATGTAATAAGGTTAAATTACAAACAACAGGTCCTTTAACATTCGGTCTCACTGTAAAAACAAAAGATGAAAAAGCAGTATTTTATAACGAACAATATCGTGAAATAATAATAAACCATCTTATAATGAAAACTTTGTGGCAGGTAAAAATGTTGAAAAATGTGTTTGAAGAAAAATTAAATATAATTGTATTTTATGATGAACCATATTTAGCAGCATATGGTTCTGCATTTACTGCAGTGTCAAAAGAAGAAATTGTTCAAACTTTATCAGAACTGGTAAACAAAACAAAAAATTTTGTTGACGAGTTGTATAATAACATTATAGACATTAAAATAGGGATACATTGTTGTGCAAATACTGATTGGTCTATATTAACTTCAGTAGAGAACCTAGATATAATTTCGTTTGATGCATACGAATTTTTTGACAATTTTGTTCTTTATTCTAACGAAATAAAAAATTTTTTAAATAAAAACAAATATATTGCCTGGGGGTTAATCCCTAATACTGAAAAAGTTTTTAATGAAACAAAAGAAAGTTTGGTTTCAAGATTTAAAGAATATATATCAAAATTAGTTACAAAAGGTATTGAAGAACAATTTCTTAGAAATTGTATAATAACACCACAATGCGGATTAGGCAGTACAACATATAAAGTATTATATAAAGTTTTACAATTATGTAATGAATTTAATAACTATTTGTATTCATAGTTATGAGTTTGATAAATATTATAAAACAAAGATATAGTTGCAGAAAATTTTTACCTTTAACAGTAGAAGAAGAAAAAATTTTGCAGTGTATAGAATCAGCAAGGCTAGCACCGTCTGCTTGTAATGCTCAGCCATGGAAGTTTGTTATAGTAAATGATATAAATTTAAAAGAACAACTTGTTGAATCCGCAACTGCTGGGATATACAAATTTAGTAAAAAAGTTCTATCGCAAGCACCTGTGATAGTTGTAGTAGTAGCAGATGTTGGAAGTTTTTTGTCAAAAGTAGGTTCGTTAATGCGTGATACAAGATTTTATTTAATAGACATAGGGATTGCGTGTGAACATTTAGTTTTACAAGCAACAGAACTTGGTTTAGGTAGTTGTTATATAGGATGGTTTTCTGAAAACGGTGTGAAAAAAATTTTAGGTATCCCTAAAAAATATAAAGTTCCATTACTTATTTGTCTTGGATACCCTGATAGTTCATATAAAGAAAAAGATGTGATACGACAATATGCAAAATCAGATTTTCGTAAAGATTTAAAAGAAATTGTTTGTTTTAACAAGTTTATGTTTTAAATTTGTTTTGAGATACAAAAATTAATTATAATTTGGTAGCCGCAGACTTCAGCCTGCGTAAATTATTTTGTAGTAGCAAACCTTGGTTGGCTAAAAAGGTTGTTTGTTCTGAATGTGGAAGTGTAGGAGAAATTACAAAAAAATGCAACAATATGGTTGTTGCAGTCCAAAATTTTTTAGTTATTTTGGAGTGCAATAACCGCGTTATTGCTAAAAAATGCAACAACATGGTTGTTGTACTCCAAAAGGTATGTTTAATTTTTAGTAGTTACAGGTTTTATTCTGCGTAATTAATTTCACCAAAAGGAGATAAAAATAATGAATAATTTTAAAATAGTAAATGATATAAAGAAGTTGTTAATGTACATTTTCCAATGGATATATATTTTGATAAGCGTTGTGCTAGGGATTTTTTTAATATCAATGATTTATAAAATACTTTATAGTTTAGTTGCTGCAATTCCTATAGAAATAGAATTATCAACTTTTTCTGTGTTAAGCAGTATTATTCTTGTAATTGTTGGAGTAGAGTTGTGTGAACTGGTGTGATTATCGTTTGATGTTAGATGTTTTAATATTTGCTCTTGCAAGAAAAATAATAATAAAACCCGAGTTTGGTAAAGGTTTGGTAAAGAATATATGATTGGGTATTTTGTTTTAATTATATTCCTGTTGTTAAGAAAATACATTTTTATGAAAACAGAATAACTAAATTTTTTTTGTTATATTGACATCAAAAATTTTATATTGTATAAAAAAATTTTAAATATAGAAAAGAAAGGAGAATATTATTTTATGGCAGTGATAATAAGATTACAACGTGTTGGCAAAAAAAATCGTCCTATGTTTAGGATAGTTGCTATTGAAAAATCTGCTGCTGCAAAAGGTAAACCAATTGAAGTGTTAGGTGTTTATGATCCTATTAAAAAAACTGGTCAACTTAATTTTGAGAAATATGAATTATGGATTAAAAATGGTGCGTTAGTATCTGACACTATGAAAAGTTTGTATAAAAAAATGTTGAAGAATAAAAAAGTTGAAAACGAAATTGTCTCAGCTATATCTTCATCATCTTCATTATCCTAATATGATAAAGGGAGGGTCAAATAAAATGAAAGAGTTGTTACAAACTATTGTTAAAGCGTTAGTTGATTATCCAGATAAAGTGGAAATAAAAGAAATAGGTGGGGAACAAACAGTAATATTTGAAATAAGAGTAGCTGATACAGACCGCGGGAAAGTTATAGGTAAACAAGGGCGTATTATCCGCGCTATACGTACAATAGTTGGTTGTTCTGCATCAAAATATAACAAACGTGTAGTAATTGAAGTAATTGAAAAATAACAAAAAGGTGATAGAAAATAATTATTAAAAAATTTTTTTATATATTTTACTTCGAAAAATATCATACCAAAAATTTTATATCCTGTCAAAAAACTGAAAAAGTATTGGATACTCACTTTTTAAGTGAAAGTTTCTGTTGGTAAAGTCGTAAGAACAAAAGGTATAAAAGGAGAGTTAATAGTTTATTTTTTTACAGAAAAGTTGTATTGTGAAAATTCAGATATCGTGTTCTTTGAAAATATTAATGGCGATACTTTATGTTCATCTAAAATTGAAAAAATATTTTACTACAAAACTGTAAACGAAAAAAAGTTGTATGTTATGAAACTTGCCGAAATCAATTCTATAGAAGAAGCAAAAAAATTAAAAAGTTGTCATATAGTCAAAGAATACGAATCTTTACCAGAAAATGTATATATAAAGTCTGATATAATTGGTGCTGATGTTGTGTTAAAAGATGATAACAAAATAATTGGTAAATCAGTGAATGTTGTGGATGTAAAACCTGATTATAAAATACTGATAGTAAAAAAAGAGAATGAAGAGATTTTTATTCCGTTTATTAAAGAAGTTGTATATAAGGTTGATACTATAAATAAACAAATAGTTGTCAACAAAATCGATGGTATTACTGATAATTTATGAGAATAGATGTGATAACTTTGTTTCCACAAATGTTTAGTTGTGTGACAGAATACGGAGTTATTTCTCGTGCAGTAAAACAAAAAAAAGTCGAAATTATCTTATGGAACTTACGCGATTTCGCATATGATAAACATAAAACTGTAGATGACAGACCTTATGGTGGTGGTGCTGGTATGGTGTTGAAACCGGAACCAATTATCAGAGCAATAAGAAAAATAAAAAAATCTAATAAGCATTTATCTCCTCATGTGATTTATTTGTCTCCACAAGGAAAAATTCTTGACCAAAAAAAAGTTTTTGAACTATATAAAAAAAGGTGGTTGATAATTTTGTGTGGTAGGTACGAAGGTGTAGATGAACGTGTGATGAGATTTGTTGATGAAGAAATTTCTATTGGAAACTATATTCTTACTGGTGGTGAGCCAGCAGCAATTGTGTTGATAGATGCTGTTTGTAGATATGTGAAAGGTGTAGTGAAAGAAAAAGAATCGTTGTTGAAAGAAAGTTTTATAACAAAATTTTTAGATTATCCACAATATACAAGACCAAGGTCATATATGAATATGAAAGTGCCAGAAGTTTTACTTTCTGGCGACCACAAAAAAATTGAACTTTATAGATTGAAAGAAGCAATAAGAAATACATATAAAAAACGTCCCGAACTTTTAGACAAAATAAAACTTACAGAATTGGAAAAACATCTGTTGGAAGAAGTAATAAAAGAAGAAAGGAGTAAAAAATGAAAAATATAGATTTAGATATGATAACAGTTGATAAAAATAAAAAAATTCCTGAATTTTCAGTTGGTGATACTATAAGAGTAACTTTTAAGTTTAAAGAAGAAGGAACTGAAAAAAAACAGACATTTGAAGGGATAGTTATTGCGAAACATGGCCGCGGAATTAATGCTACATTTACAGTAAGAAAAATTTCGCATGGTGTTGGTGTAGAACGAATTTTTCCTTTGTATTCACCTATTATTGAATCAATTGTTGTAGTCAAAAAAGGAAAAGTTAGAAAAGCAAAGTTGTATTATTTAAGAGAAAAAGTTGGTAAAGAAGCTAAAGTTTAATATTCAAACTGTAGTTGTATATTATGGAGGTAAATTTTGTTGTGCAGCAACGATGGCTTTCAATTTGACCAAAAAATTAGGGAAAAGTTTAATGTTAACCTTATAGCAGGCGTTGATGAAGTTGGCAGAGGATGTATAAGTGGTCCACTTGTAGCAGCAGCAGTTGTATTTGATGCTTCTACCAACATACCTCATCTTAAAGAATCTAAAAGTTTATCATCAAATAAACGTATTTATTTTTTCAAACAAATATTATCTTCTGCAAAATTTATTTCTTACCATATAGTTTCAGTAGAAGAAATTAATAAATTTG
This sequence comes from uncultured Elusimicrobia bacterium, assembly GCA_964521665.1. Taxonomy (GTDB): domain Bacteria; phylum Elusimicrobiota; class Endomicrobiia; order DTEH01; family DTEH01; genus JANXDG01. The sequence continues at coordinate 13,669 of CAZFSG010000021.1, read as the reverse complement.
GTCTCAGTAAAGCTAATTATTTAGCAATGAAATTTGCTGTGGATAAACTTAAGATAAAACCTCAATTAGTAATAGTTGATGGATTTCGTAACCCGTACATAGAAAATATAAAACAATATAATTTAATAAGGGCGGATAAAAAATCAGCAGTTGTTGCAGCAGCATCAATTGTAGCTAAAGTTATTAGAGATAAAATAATGGAAATTTATCATGTTATTATACCTGATTATGATTTTGGTAACAACAAAGGATATCCAACAAAAAAACATATATCTGTGATTTCAGAAATTGGTCTTTGTGAATTCCATAGATATTATGCTTATAAATTTGTATAAAAAACAATGGATAAAAAAGAGATAGGACAGTATTACGAAAATTTAGCTGTTAAACATTTGAAATCTTGTGGATACAAAATTCTTTGTCAGAATTATAGAACAAAGTTTGGTGAGATAGATATTGTTGCAAAAGATAAAAAAGATAACTGTATTGTTTTTGTTGAAGTGAGATATAGAAAAAATTTATTTTTTGGATTACCAAAAGAAACTATTAATTATTACAAACAAACTCGGATTATAAAATCAGCAATGGTTTTTATAAAACAATATAAAATTGAAAACACGAACTTACGGTTTGATATCGTTTCTATAACAGATAATGAAATTGAACATATAAAAAATGCATTTCAAGTGAGTATATAACAACAATGATTTTTAAATTCAAATATAACAAACTTATTTCTTTAATAGAACAGAACAAGTTGGACGATGCATATGTTTTTGCTAAAAATTTGTTAAACCGAAATCCAGTTGACCCTTATCTGTATACAATTTTAGCAGAGATATGTTTTAAGAAAAACAATCTTTCAGAAGGTAAAAAAATATTATTAAACTTACTTTTGTTACCAAACTGGTATAAAGAAAAAATTGTAAAAAAAATTTTGGAAATTACAAACTGGAAAATGTTAGTATCAAACAAATATTTTTGTAAAGAGCCACGGTTTTCTTACGATGGAGAAAAAATTGTGTTTTGTTGTGCTACTGAAGATACTAATAATGATGGAAAAATTACTAATGATGATTGCGCTGGAATTTATATAACAGACAAAAATGGGATCAGCATAAAAGAAGTTGTACCCAACAAGTATTATAACTCTTCAACTTGTTTTTCACCAGATGGGAAATATATATGTTTTTTATCAGCGCGAAGAGATACAAACGGTGACGGAAAAATTGATTCAAAAGATGCACAAGGGTTGTATCTGTTAAATCTTGAAACTAATCAAGAACAATTGTTAATTGAAAATATGTACCGTCCTAAACATCCATCGTTTTCGCCTAATCGGAAAAAAATAATTTTTAGTTGTTGGCAAAAACTTAACCCTACATCTAAAAGTGGGATATATATGATAAACCTTTCTGATTGGTCCATAATAAGTCTTGTTGTTGAGAAATACGAGAGTGTTTTCCCATTGTTTTCACCAAATAGTGAATATATAGTATATAGTTCTTTTTGCACATCTGAAAATGCATATGATGGACCATAACAAAAATGTGGTATCTTTGTTAAAGAACTTAAAACTAACAAAACTTTATTAGTTGCATCACCAGAATATATAAATAGTTTTCCTGTTATTTCTTATGATAGCAAAAAATTGCTTTTTTATCAAAACGAAAAGATACATTAGATAATGATGGTATCTATATTTTTGATTTCAAAAAGAAAAAAGAGTATTATGTTCATTCAGATGAATATTATAACAAATTTATAAATTTTACATATGATGACAAATATTTGTGTTTTTATCAACTTCTCATACTAAAACAACACAAAGATAGATATAGAGAATATTTTGAATATAAAGGTATTTATATGAAAAAACTTTTAAGTAAAAAATGTATAGAGATTATTTCTCCAAAATTTTATGGTTGTCAGATGCCAAATGTATCTCCTACATCATACGAGGTGGTATATACCTCGTTTAGAAAAGATACATTACGAGGGTTAGCATATTTGAATAAAATACCGTCAAAAGAAGAAATGAAACAGATTATAAATAACAATTTGTAAAAATTTTATGAAGACAAAAAAATTTTTGTGGAGCAGTTATATAATTACAAGATTTTTAACAGATATTTGTTTATCAATATGTTCATTTTATCTTGCTTACTATATAAGGTTTTATAACAAAGTTTTTACTTATTTTGTTCCACCAATAAAAGGTATTCCTGAGCTTGGAATTTATCATAAGTTTATTCCATTTTTTTTGATAAGTTGTATAATAAGTTATATTTTTTGTGGAAATTATAAAAAGCAGATTTTAAGAATGTTTGACGAATTTGTTTTAAGTATAAAAACAAATTTTGTATTATTAGTTTTACTTTTTGCAACAAGTTTTTTTTATCGCAGCTATGAATATTCAAGAATGTTTATGGTGTTAGTATCAAGTGTTAATTTTTGTTTACTATTTTTATCTCATATTTTTTTAACTTATTTATATCAAAAATATGTTAAATACATTTTTGGCAAACCTAGAATTGGATTTGTATGTTCTGAAGAGAAAAAAATGAAGTTTATAAAGTTATTAAAACATAATAAAACAATAAAAAAATTTTTTTTAACAAAAATTAATACTAAAGAAGATATTATAAATTTTGTTACTCAAAGAAAAATTTCTGAACTTGTTGTATCATACGAAATGTTTTATACAGATGTTTTTCAATCTGTCCTTGCGGAACTTTCATTTTTTGATATACCAATAAAAATTTTTGTTTCTTTACCTATAAACCTTTCCGAAGCAATGATTGATGCAAGTTTAGGTGTCCCAGTTGTTTTATTAAAACCTTTGTCTTTGACAGGAATTAATTTTTTTATTAAACGAAGTATAGACATCTGTATTTCAATTTTAGTATTAAGTATAACTTTTGTTCCATTATTATTTGTTGCATATTTAATTTTTCTTTTTGATGGTTCTCCAATATTTTTTATTCATAAACGTGCGGGATATAATGGAAGAATATTTAATTGTATAAAATTTAGAACAATGGTCAAAGATGCACACAAAATGTGGTGGGAATTGCTTAAATATAGTGAACGTGGCAGTAAAGTGTTTAAGTTGAAAAATGATCCACGTGTAACATTTTTAGGTCGGTGGTTAAGAAAGTTTAGTATAGATGAATTTCCACAATTTTTTAATGTTTTAAAAGGTGATATGAGTATTGTGGGACCAAGACCACAAATTGTTGAAGAAACTTCTTTTTATGATTCTTATTCTAAACGCAGGTTGATGGTTTTACCAGGTCTTACAGGATTGTGGCAAATTTCAGGACGTGCTGATATAGGGTTTGAAGAGATGATAGATCTTGATTTGTACTATCTTGAGAATTGGTCATTAGGATTAGATTTAGAAATAATACTTAAAACAATATTTGCAGTATTTTCAAGAAAAGGTGCGTATTAAAAAATGAAAGTTTTTATAATGGCAGCAGGGTTAGGTACACGGCTACGTCCTCTGACTTATTCAATACCAAAGCCGCTTGTTCCTATTGTGAATGTACCAGTGATTGGTCATTTGATGAACAATTTGAAAAAACATAATGTAAATGAGGTTGTTGTTAATTTACATTATCAACCACAGAGTATAAAAGAATATTTAAATGAAAATAACAAAAAATGGAAAATGAAAATTATATATTCTTATGAAAAAAAACTTTATGGTACAGCAGGTGGTGTTAAACTTAAGGAACATTTATTTAATGAAACTTTTGTGGTTGCTTCAGGAGACGGGTTAAGTGATATAAATTTTAGCAAACTTGTTGAATTTCATAAAGAAAAAAATGCTATTGCAACAATAGCATTAAAACCTGTAGATATAAAACTTGAGTATGGTGTTGTCTGTGTTGATAACAAAAACAGAATTACAAATTTTTTTGAGAAACCATCTTTAAATAAAATTTTTAGTAATCTTGTTAACACTGGTATTTATGTATTTGAACCGATAATTTTTAAGTACATACCTAAAAACAAATTTTATGATTTTGGCAGCAAATTATTACCTAAACTTGTAAAATTATCATTACCTGTATATGGGTATATAATGGACGAATACTGGTGTGATGTTGGCAACCTCACTGAATATAAAAAAGCACATTATGATTGTCTTGACAGAAAAGTTTCGGTTCAAATCCAACAAAAACAAGTCAAAAAAGGTATATGGATTGGAAAAAATACTTTGATACCAAAACAAACAAAATGTGAACCACCATGCGTTATTGGTGATAATGTAAAGATAGGTAAAAATTGTGTCATAGGTAAGTATTCTGTGATAGGTAATAATTGTATAATTGGCAACAATGTTAAAATTTATGATTCTATTATTTGGGATAATGTTGTAGTAAAATCTAATGTAAAACTTAATTCCTGTATAATAGGTAATAATGCTGTTGTAACAGAAAACATAACGATGTTTGAAGGAACTATATTAAATATTGAAATTTAGTTTTAAGATGACAAAATTGGTTCTGTTAACTAAAAATGATGTTCTTTGAAATAAAAAAATTATAATTTTGTATTCGCAGACTTCAGTCTGCAAATATTTACGCAACCTAAAGATTGCGGCTACTGTAGAGTAAGGATTGTGTATTATTTGTATCCACAGACTTTAGTCTGCGCAATAATTGCGACAACATGGTTGT
>CAZFSG010000021.1:7534-8878 GCA_964521665.1 uncultured Elusimicrobia bacterium | reverse complement strand
ACAACATGGTTGTTGCACTCCAAAAGGTAAGTTTAATTATTGGTAGCTGCAGGCTTTAGCCTGCGTTTCATTATTTTTTACGCAACTTAAAGGTTGCGGCTACCATTGCGTAAATTTCATAAAAAAAGTTAGCACTACTCTAAAATTTAGGAGGAAAAGAAATTATGTATCCAAAAAATATGTTTTTTACATCAGAATCAGTTGCTGAAGGTCATCCTGATAAAGTTTGTGATCAGATATCAGATGCTGTATTAGATAAATGTTTAGAACAAGATAAAAATGCTCGTGTAGCATGTGAAACATTTGTAACTATGGGATTAATAATTGTAGGTGGTGAAATAACAACTGAAGGATATGTAGATATACACCAGCTTGTTCGCGATTTAATAAAAGATATAGGCTATACATCGCCAATATACGGGTTGGATTACCAAACTGTAGCAATATTAAATGCTATACATTCACAATCACCAGATATAGCTCAGGGTGTTAACAGAGGTAAAGAAATAGGTGCTGGAGACCAAGGTGTAATGTTTGGTTATGCATGTAAACAAACAAAAGAGTTGATGCCATTACCTATAATGTTAGCACATAAACTTGTCAAACGTCTTGCTGAAGTAAGAAAGAAAAAAATTATTCCGTATTTAGGTCCTGATGGAAAATCACAGGTTACTGTGGAATATCGTGATGGTAAACCAGTCCGTGTAGATTATGTTGTTATTGCAGCACAACATACTGAAGAGGTTGTTACAAAAGATGGGAAATACATGAGGGAAGATGCAAAACAAGAAATTATAGAGAAAGTTGTAAAACCAGTACTTAAAGAATATTATGATAAAAATACAAAAGTTACGATAAACGGAACAGGAAAGTTTGTTATAGGAGGACCACAATCTGATACTGGTATGACTGGAAGAAAAATTATTGTTGACACGTATGGTGGTTGGGGGTTTCATGGAGGTGGTGCGTTCTCTGGTAAAGATCCAACAAAAGTTGACCGTTCAGCATCATATATGGCAAGGTATATTGCAAAAAATATTGTTGCAGCAGGTCTGGCTGAAGAATGTACAGTACAACTTGCATATTGTATAGGACTTACAGAACCTGTATCAGTAATGGTACATACTTATGGCACAGGGAAAATTTCTGATGAAAAGCTTGTTAAACTAATAAAGAAAGTTTTTCCGTTATCACCAAAAGGTATTATTGAACATTTAAAACTTTTACGACCAATTTACTTAAAAACTGCTGTATATGGTCATTTTGGCAGAGAAGAAGAGGAATTTACTTGGGAAAAATTAGATGCTGTAGATGAGTTATTATCAGCTGTTAAAAAAATATAAT
>CAZFSG010000021.1:0-7434 GCA_964521665.1 uncultured Elusimicrobia bacterium | reverse complement strand
CAATAATCAAAAAAGGTGGTAAAAAATGAATTATCATATAAAAAATATAGATTTAGCAAAAGAGGGATTGTTAAAAATAGAATGGGCAAACCGTGAAATGCCAGTACTAAATATCATTAAACAAAATTTTCAAAAACAAAAACCACTAAAAGGAATAAAGATTGCTTGTTGTTTACATGTAACTTCTGAAACAGCTAATTTAATGATAACATTGAAATCAGCTGGTGCTGATGTTGCATTATGTGCATCAAATCCGTTATCAACACAAGACGATGTTGCAGCAGCGTTAGTAAAATTCTATAACATTCCAGTCTTTGCTATAAAAGGAGAAGATAAAAAAACTTATTATTCTCATATTCATAGTGTGTTAGCTATTTTACCAAATATAACAATGGACGATGGGGCAGACCTTGTTTCAACTTTGCATAAAGAAAAAAAATATAATGGCATAATTAAAAATGTTATTGGAGGGACTGAAGAAACCACTACTGGCGTTATCCGATTGAAATCTATGGCAGAACATAATGTTTTAAAATATCCTATTATAGCAGTAAATGATGCTAAAACAAAACATATGTTTGATAACAGATATGGTACAGGACAGTCAACTATCGATGGTATATTGCGCGCGACTAATATTTTGTTAGCAGGGAAAAAATTTGTTGTATGTGGATATGGCTATTGTGGTAAAGGTGTAGCATTACGTGCAAAAGGTATGGGTGCAGAAGTTATTGTTTGTGAGGTTGATCCAGTCAAAGCGTTAGAAGCAGTAATGGATGGATACAGAGTTATGAGTTTAAACGAAGCAGCAAAAATAGGCGATATTTTTGTAACTGTTAGTGGTAATATAAATGTAATTGATGTACCACATTTAATTAAAATGAAAGACGGTGCAATTGTTGCAAATTCTGGCCATTTTAACGTAGAAATAAATCTTGATGGATTAAAAAAAATTTCTAAAAAAAGACGTACTATACGCAATTTTGTTGAAGAATATACATTAAAAAATGGTAAAAGAATTTATGTTTTAGCTGAAGGACGATTAGTAAACCTTGCTTCTGCTGAGGGACATCCATCAATGGTTATGGATATGTCATTTTCAAATCAAGCATTATGTGTAGAATACCTTGTGAAATTACACAAACAAAATAAAAAACTTGAAAACAAAGTATATCCTGTGCCTGAAAAAATTGATTCTGAAGTTGCAAAACTTAAACTTGCATCTATGGGTATTAAAATTGATAGTTTAACAAAAGAACAAAAAAAATATTTATCTTCATGGGAAATAGGTACATAACTATGGAAAAAGTTTTACCTATACAACAAATTATAGAAATAAGGAAAGAAAAAATTAATAAAATCTTGCAACAAGGTATAAATCCATATCCTAATTTTTATAAATACACATATGATATTTATAAAATTATAGAAGAATTTTCTTTATTACAACCTGGTGAAGTTAAAGAAAATGAAATTGTTTCTACAAAAGGTAGAATAATCTCAAGAAGGGAGATGGGGAAAACAGTGTTTTGTCATATTCAAGATTTCACTGGTAAACTACAAATATATCTTAAAAAAGAAATTGTAGGAGAAGAAAAATTTAAATTTTTTAATGAACTTGTTGACATTGGTGATATATTAGGTGTAGAAGGAAATGTTTTTAAAACAAAAACAGGTGAGTTAACTATAAATGTACAAAATTTTGTGTTGTTATGTAAATCCTTACGACCATTACCAGAAAAATGGCATGGTCTTAAAGACATTGAGGTTCGTTACAGACAACGATATCTTGATTTAATTTCAAATCTTGAAGTAAAAGAAACATTTATAAAACGTAGCAAAATAATATCTACCATACGAAAAACTTTGGATGAAAAAGGTTTTATTGAAGTTGAAACACCTATAATACAACCGTTACCAGGTGGTGCTATAGCACGACCTTTTAAAACTTTTCATAACGCGTTATCTGAAGAGTTTTATTTAAGAATAGCACCAGAACTTTATTTGAAAATGTTGATAGTTGGAGGATTTGAAAAAATTTATGAATTAGGTAAATCTTTTCGTAACGAAGGTATCGACAGATACCACAACCCTGAATTTACTATGATAGAAATATATCAAGCATATGCTGATTATAACGATATGATGGAACTTATGAAAGAAATATTTATCAATTGTTGTAATACTGTTGGATATAAAGATAAATTTGTATTCAACGATGACGACCAAACCTACGAAATTAACTTTAGTGAATTTACAAAAATTTCTTTTTCAGAACTTTTTGATAAATATGTTAATATTGAGTTAGAAAAATTTTTGAATAACGAAATCAATGACGAAACATATAAAAAACTTGGTATAGAACTATATGAAGTTGATGAAACCGGTACTTTACATCGAAAATCAATAAAGAAAATAATTGATAATGTTTTTGAAAAATATATTCAACCACATTTAATACAGCCAACTTTTGTTGTTGACTATCCTGAAGAACTTTCACCATTAGCTAAATATAAATTTGAAAACAAAAAAATTACTGAACGATTTGAATTTTATGTTGCATCTAAAGAAATAGCAAACGCATACAGCGAATTAAACGATCCAATTGAACAATATAACAGGTTTGTCAAACATACTGATAAAGAAGAAAAGATGGCAATGAATTTAGAATTTATCACTGCTTTAGAACATGGCATGCCTCCAACTGGAGGATTAGGTATTGGTATTGATAGATTATGTATGATACTTACAAACAATAATTCTATACGCGAGGTTATCTTCTTTCCTTTAATGAAACCAATTAAATAATTTTTAACTTTAACTATGAACTACACTCTTTATTTATCTTTCAAATATTTAAAACCACAAAAAGATAAGTTTTTTTCATATTTGTCTTTAACAATATCTGTATGTGGTATAGCAATAGGTGTCGCTACATTAATTGTAACACTTGGTATAATGACAGGTTTTCATAAAGAAATAAAAAATAGATTATCAATGTTATATCCCGATATAATAATTACTTCTAACTATGATATTCCTGAAGAAGTACTAAAAAATAATAAACATATAAGATTTTATTCACCATTTTTATACAGTCAAGTAATAATAAAGTTCAATAATAATGTATATACTTCTGTAGTTAAAGGAATAAATTATGAAACAGAAAAAAATGTTGTCAAAATTGACAAACTTATAAAATGGGCTGATGAGAGAGACAAACTTGACAAAAAATTTATTGTTTTAGGTAAAGAATTAGCAAAAAATTTAGGTGTTTCTTTTAATGACGAAATTGTTATGATATTACCTACACAAGTTCATACTCCATTTGGCAACTTACCATTAACAGAAAAATTTTTTGTTAAAGGAATACTTTATTCAGGTATTTATGAATACGATAGTAATTTGTGTTTTATAGATTATAACATTGCAACAAAAATTTTTTATGATAACATTGGCAGACAACTTAATGCAGTAAAATGTTGGGGAATAAAAGTTAATAACGAAAAATTTTTATATGATGTAGTATCATATTTAAGAACAAATTTGCCACCGTTGACAAAAATACTTACTTGGATTGAACTTAATTACAACTTTTTTACTGCATTAAAGTTAGAAAAAATTATGATGATAATTATTGTAAGTTTAATAATTGTTGTTGCATGTTTTATGATTATCTCAAATTTATTACTTAAAGGATTACAAAAAAGTAAAGATATAGGTATACTTATGGCAATAGGTGTCAGCAGAAAAGATGTAAGAAAAATTTTTTTCTTCCAAGGAATTACAATTACATTGTTAGGAATCTTGTTAGGAAATGCTTTAGGTTTCACACTCGGGTTATTAATTAAACAATACCAGTTTATTTCTTTACCAAAAGGTGTGTATTTTATTGATAAAATACCAGTATATTTTTCTTTACCTGATATTATTATAACTTTAGCAATTGCATTTATTGTAGGTATAATTGCATCAATTTATCCTGCATATAAAGTTTCGCAATTTGACCCTGTTGAAATAATTAGGTATGGATGATAATATGCAAATAATTTTGTTAAAAAATATCTATAAAAAATATAAAGAAACACAAGATTGGGTGTTGAAAAATATAACCTTTGGTGTTGAAGAAAAAAGTTTTGTTTTTATTTGTGGCCCTTCAGGTGTAGGAAAATCAACTTTGCTGCATATTCTTGGTTTGATGGATAAACCAAATGAAGGTGAAGTATGGTTTTTAAACAAAAAAGTAGATTTTGTTACTGATGATCTTTCAGAATTAAGACTTAAAAATATAGGTTTTGTATTTCAATTTCATTATTTACTTGAACATTTAACTGTAAAAGAAAACATTTTTTTACCACAATGGGTGAAAAATAAAAAAATATCTACTACAGATGCATATGAAAATAATTTTGTGAAAGAATATATTGAATTTTTAGGTATACAAGATTTATTAAATCGTTATCCGTACGAACTTTCAGGCGGAGAACAACAACGTGTTGCGTTAGCACGTGCATTAATTAATAAACCAAAAATAGTTATTGCAGATGAACCTACTGGCAACCTTGACCAACAAAATGCATTAAATATAATTTCTTTAATGCGTAGTTTTATAGATAAATATGGAATAACATTTGTTGTTGCAACGCATAATTTACAACTTACAAAATTTGCTGATAAAGTTGTACAGTTAAGGAACGGTGAAATTGTATTTTAATAATCTCAGAAATGAAATATTGTAATAGAGACAAATTTTTTATGCAACAGGCTTTAAAAGAAGCAAAAAAAGCAGCACAAAAAAATGAAGTACCAGTCGGCACTGTCATAGTTTATAACAATAAAATTATTGCAAAAGCTCATAATCTTAATATAACAAAAAACGATCCTACTGCACATGCTGAAATTTTAGCATTAAGAAAAGCATCTAAAGTATTAAATAACTACCGTCTTAACGATTGTATTGTTTATACAACATTAGAACCTTGTCCAATGTGTGCTGGCGCAATGGTTTATGCAAGAATTAAAAAACTTGTTTATGCTACTGAAGAACCTAAATCTGGCTGTTGCAAAAGTGTTATAAATATTGTAAATAATAAAAAATTAAATCATAGGATTGAAGTTGTATCAGGTGTTTGTAAAAAAGAAGCAGAAAAGTTGTTAAAAGATTTTTTTAGAAAACTACGTGGTAAGTAGAATCAATATTTAAAAGTCTCTTTTTAGAAATACAAAAATTAAAAAGAGATAATAATACTTTCTATCCAAAAACATGTGACAAATGTATGTTTAACTAACAACGAAGCTTCTGTTAGGATGTAAAAAGTTTTAAACTACTATTGAAAAAATTGATAAAATTAGGTATTTTATTTATAGGAAATAAAGATTTGAAATAGATTCTTTTAGAAATTTAATTTGGGGGTGATACGGGCTCGACAGAAAGGTGAAACAACTTTCTGTGCAAGCAGTGGTTAGCCGAAGGGCCACTATAAAAATCGGCTGATACATAAGTGCAAACACTTATGCATATGCTGCATAATTAAAGCAGCTATATCCTGATGAGACGCCTGTATCATCAGGATGAAGGACACAGGCTCTTCCTGTAAAGTTTGCCCTTGGGCTTTACAGGAGAACTCACACAAGGGATAGGTATTAGTGGCTGAGTAGGGCCTAACTAATACCGAATCTTCCACAATTTGTGGAAGAATACCTACTTCCGCGTGCCTCACCGCGTTATGTGAGGCTAAGCTTGTAGAGCAGAAGTTGTTTCCTTTCTGGACGCGGGTTCGATTCCCGCCACCTCCATTTGGTTTAATAATATATGAATTTGTTAGCTAAAATACTAATTTTTGCAAACGGATTCATCATATTTTTCTTCCTACAGTTTATATTATATGGATTGTCCTCGTACATCTATTTTTTTCGCAAGAAAAAAAAGTTAAATCTTTCAATTAATTCTATAAAACAAATTGCCACATTAAAAAATAGAGATATTCCATATATAACAATTATTATTCCTGCAAAAGATGAAGAAGCAATTATAGAATCAACTATTGATAGATTCATGTCTCTTGAATATCCAAAAGATAAATTTTGTATTTTGATAGTTTGTGATGAAAAAGAACTTTTGACAAAACCATACAAGGAAACTACTCAATATAAAGTTGAAAAAAAATTAAAGTATTATAACAAAATTTATAATAGAGAAATTATAAAATTAACTTCTGTACCAGCAAAGTTTGATGGTAACTATAACGGGCTTATAATTAACACACCTGTAAAATCAACAAAACCACGTGCATTAAACTGGGCATTAAATTTTGTTCCTCAACAAACTGAAATACTTGGCTTTTATGATTCTGATTCGCATCCTGACCCTGAAACTTTACTTTATGTTGCATACAAGTTTCTTACTAAACAAAATAATGAATTTTTGTTGTTACAAGGACCTGTCGTCCAAGTAAGGAATTATTCTTATTTACAACCACTTAACAAAATTTTTGCAATTGCACAAGCTATAACTCATGAATGGTATCTACCAACACTTTTAGCACACTTACCTTTTATTGGAGGCACAAATTTTTTTATAGAACCACACCTAATTCATAAAGTTTGTGGTTTCAACAAAGACATTCTTGCGGAAGATTTAGAGTTAGGTTGTAGGTTATACATTAAGACAAATGTATGGCCAGAGTTTATGCCATACATATCAACAGAGCAGACACCGCCTAATTATAAATCATTTTTTGTCCAAAGGGTACGTTGGGCAGTTGGCTATGTGCAGGTGTTAAAAAATTTGTTAACAGAAGAAGGATTTTTGAAAAAACGGTTTATTTTATCATGTCTTTTATTCTTTTATGGTATTTTACCATGGTTTATTGGACAGATCTGTATAGTAAGTGGAATAAGTTTTATGTTTATTTCATTATTAGGTATGTCACAAATAATTTTACCAGCAAACATAAACATAATTTTAGCATGTATGAACATTGGATATATTTTGTTCCTTATCGTTTATTATAATCACGCAATGAAAAAAATTTATCTTATATCAAAGAGTAATAATGAAAATAATAATTTAAATAGTTTGAAAGAATATCTTATATTTTTATTAACACCTATTGCTGCAACTTTTGGTGTTTTACCATATACATACGGGTTCTTAATTTCTATGTTTAAAAACAATTTAGAATGGAAAAAAACTGTGCGAACCGTTGAAATTGAAAATTGAATATTATAATTTTCTATTAAGCACCCCTGCCGATCCCTCTCTATTTTATGGGCGCGTAGCTCAGCTGGCAGAGCGGCGGACTCATAATCCGTTGGTCGGGGGTTCGAATCCCTCCGCGCCCAAGATGTTTTTTTAAAATTATTCTTTTGACTTATTAAATAATCTCAATGTGATTTTTATCACACTATTTTGATAAAAATAAAATTATTTTT
>CAZFSG010000020.1:19064-21500 GCA_964521665.1 uncultured Elusimicrobia bacterium | reverse complement strand
GTAAAATTCTATGGAAGCACTAGGTATGATAGAGACACGTGGGTTGGTAGCACTAATAGAAGCAGCAGATGCTGCTGTAAAAGCAGCAAATGTAAAACTTGTAGGATGGGAAAAAATAGGTAGTGGTCTTGTAACAGTACTTTTCCGTGGTGAAGTAGCAGCTTGTAGAGCATCTTGTGAAGCAGGTGCTGCTGCACAAAAAGTTGGTGAACTTGTTGCAGTACATGTAATACCACAACCACATCCTGACCTTGAAGGTAAACTACCAATTTCTTTACCTGAGACATTAGCAAGAAGGAAAGAAATAGATAAAAAATAATTTGAGATAGATTTGGTAATTGAATAAAATAGTAAGATTTTTTAAGAATTTATTATATTTGAGGTAAAAATTTTATGTTATTTGCACGAGTTATAGGTAATGTAGTTTGTACAAGAAAAGATGAGAAACTTAATGGTAGCAAACTTTTGTTAGTTCAGCCAGTAGATTTAGATGGTAATCCAAAAGGTACTCCACTTGTTGCAATAGATGTTGTAGGTGCAGGTGAAGGAGAACTTGTGTTAATTGTTCAAGGTTCTTCTGCAAGACAAACAAAACGTACTGAAGGTAATCCGGTAGATTGTACAATTTTTGCTATTGTTGACACTATTGAGAAAGATGGTAAGATTATCTTCAGAAAGAAGGATGATTATCTTAAGAAGAAATAATGATTGTTGAAAAAATAATAATTGTTGGATGATATTTTGTGTTCCCAGACGGTTGATAACAATTTGATGATAAGAATTAGAGAATTTTTTTGATATTCCAACTTTATTGTTTAAAAATATTTTATAACGAGGTATAAATTTTATGTATATAACAGAACAAGGACTACAAAAACTTGTAGAACTTGTCCTCAAACGTATCGAAGAACAAAAAAGTTATTCCCAACCTCACACCCAAAAAATAAGTTCTTATACATCAGATGTTGTTTGTAGCTCAGTTGAGGAAGCAGTTACACGTGCAAAAAATGCGCAAAAAATCTTTCATTACGAGATAAAACTTGAGCAAAGATGTAAAATTATTGATAATATACGTAAACATGCAATACAAAATGCTGAACGGTTAGCAAAACTTGCTGTTGAAGAAACAAAGATGGGTCGTTGGGAACACGAGGTTAAAAAAAATCTTCTTGCAGCTACAAAAACACCAGGACCTGAAGATTTACAACCTGTCACTACATATACTGGTGATCATGGAATGACACTTGTTGAATATGCACCGTTTAGTGTTATTGCTGCGGTAACACCATCAACAAATCCTACTTCTACAATTATAAACAATTCTATTTCAATTCTTTCAGGAGGAAATTCAGTTATTTTTTGTCCACATCCTGCTGCAAAAAATTGTTCTTTTGAAACAATACGAATGATAAACAACGCGATAATAGAAGCAGGCGGTCCAAAAGATTTAGTTTTAACTGTAGACCCACCTTCTGTAGAAAATACACAAGCAGTGTTAAAACATCCGGAAGTAAAAGTAAATCTTGTTACAGGTGGTCCTGCAATTGTTAAAGTAGCGATGGGATCTGGTAAAAAAACTATAGCTGCGGGTCCTGGTAACCCACCTGTTGTTGTTGATGATACTGCTATGTTTCCAAAATGTGTAAACGATATTGTTGAAGGAGCAAGTTTTGATAATGGTATATTATGTACAGCAGAAAAAGAAGTGATATTAGTTGAAAGTGTTAAAGAAAAATTTTTGTATTATATGCGTCAACATCCTAATGTTTACGAACTTACAGAACAACAAATGGATGAACTTGCAAAAATTGTGTTTAAAAAACCTGCGACAAAAACACATCCTGAAGGAGAACTAAATCGTGATTTTGTAGGACGTAATGCAAATGTTATTGCTAAGGCAATAGGTCTTAACTTACCTGAGAATATAGTTCTTTTATGGAGGTTAGTACCAAATGATCATCCTTTTGTGTGGACAGAACAACTGATGCCTGTGTTACCAGTTACTGTAGTTGAAAATATTGATAAAGCGATAGAGTTTGCAGTAGAAGTTGAGGGTGGCAACCACCATACTTTTATTATGCATTCGCTTAATATTGATCATTTATCACGTATGGCAAAAGCATGTCAAGGGTCAATTTTTGTAAAGAACGGTCCTTCGTTTATGGGATTAGGTTTTGGTGAAGGTTATGCAACACTATCTATTGCAACACCTACTGGTGATGGTTTAACACGGGCACGAAATTTTTGTCGTCCGTTAAGATGTGTTCTTGTGGATTATTTTAGGATTGTATAAAAAAAATTTTTTCGGGGTGTGGCCCAGTGGTTAGGGCACTCGTTTGGGGTGCGAGTAGTCGTGGGTTCAATTCCCACCACCCCGACCAAAAAATGTATTTATGGATATAATACAAAAAATAAGACAGGCTGGTGTAGTAGGTG
>CAZFSG010000020.1:15603-18964 GCA_964521665.1 uncultured Elusimicrobia bacterium | reverse complement strand
AAATTTGACCATAGAATAGAAATTTATTATCTTGACAATTTTTATCCAGCTGGTGATGAATTTGTTTTAGTATACGAAGTTACAAAAAGGATAATTTCTGAAGCAGGTTTACCTTTAGATGTAGGTGTTGTGGTAAACAATGTTGTTACATTATTAAACATTTATAATGCTTTGTTTGAAAACAAACCTGTAATAACTCGTCCAATAAGTGTTTTAGGTGAGGTTAGAAAACCTAAAACAATTATTGTTTCTGTTGATACTTTGATAGAAGATGTTATTACACTCTGTGGTGGAGCAAAAATTGAAGATTATATAGTTATAGATGGTGGTCCGATGATGGGAAAAATTGTTTCAAAAGATGATGTGATCACAAAACGTACTTCTGCAATACTTGTTCTTCCTAAAGACCATCCCGTAGTTAGGATGAAAACCTTACCACAACATTATTTTCTTTATCAAACAAAATCTGCTTGTGAACAATGTAGAGATTGTACAGAGATATGTCCGAGATATCTTTTAGGACATAATTTTGAATATCATAAAATTCAACGAAATGTATCTTATGATATTAATACGGAAATTTTGTCAGAAGCGTTTCTTTGTAGTGAATGTAGTTTATGCATATGGGTATGTCCAATGAACCTTTTACCTACAAGAGTTAACCAAATGGTGAAACAACTCTCGATACAAAAAGGAATAAAATATACACAGAAAAACAAACCTGAGAATGTGCGTGGTATGCGCGAATATAGAAAAGTACCGCCAGAACGTATTATAGCACGATTTGATTTACAAAAATATGTTGCGTCAGCAGAAATTGAACTTGATACAAAAGAAGTTAGTTATTTAAAAATACCGATGGTGCAACATATAGGTGTTCCTGCTAAACCTAAAGTTAAAAAAGGAGATTTTGTTAATAAAGGAGAACTTATTGCTGATGTAGAAGAAGGTAAACTTGGTGTGCCAATACATTCACCAGTTGAGGGTAAGATTGTTGAAGTTACTGATAAATATGTTTGTATTGAAAAAGAATAATTTACAACTTTTAGTTTGTTGTTGTGTTACAAATAAATTGTAACTTTTAAAACATAAGATAAAAATTTTTATTAATTAAGGGGAGAAAAATTAAATGGTGATACAGCCATCAATAGGTCTTGTAGAACTTAATTCTATTGCACGAGGTATTGAAACAGCTGATGCTATGTGTAAAATTGCAACAGTTGAGTTAGTTGACGCGTATGCAATTTGCCCTGGTAAATATATTATTCTTATCACAGGAATACTTGCTGATGTACAATCTTCAGTAAACAAAGGTATAGAGATTGCTTCTGAACATTTGATAGATAGTTTGATAATTCCTAATGTTAGCAACAAAGTTATCCCTGCGATATTAGGGACAAGTGAAATACGAGAAAACATTGTTGCAGTAGGCTCAATAGAAACATTTTCAGTTGCAAGTTGTATAATAGCGTCAGATGCTGCTGCAAAAAAGCAGATGTTGAGCTTATAGAGATAAGGTTAGCAAAAGGGTTAGGTGGGAAGTCATATATGACACTTTGTTCAGACGATGTTGGTGCAGTACGTTCTGCAATATCAGCTGCTGTTGAAAGTGTGAAACATTTAGGTGCTGTTGTTCAAACTACTGTAATTCCCCAGATACATAAAGATGTGTTAAAGACATTGTTATGAAAATAGCAATAGGCTCAGACCATAGTGGGTATAAATTAAAAGAAGTTATAAAAAAATTTTTGCAAGAAAATATGTATGAAGTTACTGACTTTGGTTGTTATTCTGAAGAAGCAGTAGATTGGCCTGATATCGCACTATTAGTTGCAGAAGGAGTAAAAAACAAGTTTGTTGATATTGGTATTTTAATAGATGGTTTTGATGGTACAGTTGCGCTCGCTGCAAACAAAGTTAAAGGTATAAGAGCAGTATGTTGTTATAATACAATTTCAGCAAAACTTGCACGACAACATGATGATGCAAACATATTATGTATTGGAGCAAAAACTGTAGGCGAACTTGAGAATATAGAAATTGTGAAAACATTTTTATCAACACAGATGTTGTCAGAACCAAGATATCTTAACAGGTTAAAAAAATTGCAGGATATTGAAGATAAGTATTTTAAATAGTAAAATAATAATTTTTCAAACCAATCCTGCCATACCTTGGATACAAGTATTTCTGTAAATATATAAACAGGAGTTAAATTTATGCGTGTTCCATTTATCGATCTGGTCAGTTCTGATAAAGTTGCTGAAGAAGAGATAAAAAACAAAATTATAAATGTTGTAGACCGTAGAGAATTTATTTTAGGAAAAGAAGTAAAAAAGTTTGAAGAGAAATTTGCTGAATATATTGGCTGTAATTATGCAGTAGGTGTTTCTTCAGGTTCTGCTGCACTACTTTTATCTTTAAAATCTTTAGATATAAAGGATGGAGATTATGTTATAACAACACCATTTACTTTTACTGCTACAGCTGAGGTTATACTACATTGTAATGCAAAAATAATTTTTGCTGATATTGACGAAAAAACATATAATATCTCACCACAAGAAATTGAAAAATGTATAGATAAGTTTGGTAAAAAAATAAAAGTAGTCATCCCTGTACATTTATATGGCCAACCTTGCGATATGGAAAAGATTGTAGAGATTTGTAAAAAGAACAATGTTAAAATCATAGAAGATGCAGCACAAGCACACGGTGCTGAAATTAAGTTCAGAGTTCGGCAGAGTTCAGAGTTTAAAGTAAAGAAGGTGGGTTCAATAGGTGAGTTAGGATGTTTCAGTTTTTATCCAACAAAAAATTTAGGTTGTTATGGTGATGGTGGACTAATTACAACTAATAACAAAAATCTTTATGAAAAATTGTTAAGGTTAAGAAATCATGGTAGAGTTGAGCATTATTTATATAAACACATAGGTTTTAATGCAAGGTTGGATAATTTGCAAGCAGCAATACTTTTAGTCAAACTTAAATATCTTGACAAATGGAATAAAGAAAGACAAAAAATTGCTCAAATTTATAATGAAGAACTTACTGGTGTTGGTGACATTATTACTCCTTATGTTAAAGAAAATTCTTCACATGTATACCACCTTTATGTTATAAGAACGAAATATAGAGATAAATTAATGGAATATTTAAAAAATAACGGGATAGGTTGTGCAATACAATACGCTGTACCGTTAAATCTTCAACCTGCATATAAAAATAAGTACGAAACCGTAAGCAAACTTAATAATGTAAAAAAAATTGCAACTGAAGTGTTAAGTTTGCCAATATATCCTGGTCTTAAAGAAACACAGATTGAATATGTTGTTAACAAAATAAAACAATTTTTTAAAAA
>CAZFSG010000020.1:10872-15503 GCA_964521665.1 uncultured Elusimicrobia bacterium | reverse complement strand
AAATATTTTATGAAAATTTTAGTCACAGGCGGTGCTGGGTTTATAGGCTCATTTTTAGTTGACGAACTTGTAAAAAGAAAACATGAGGTTATAATTTATGATGTCCTTGATAAACAAGTTCATATTGATGGTAAACCACCATACTATTTAAACAAAAAAGCAAATTTCGTCCAAGCAGATATAAGAGATTATGAAAAATTAAAAAATATAATTTTGGATAACAAAATAGAAATTATATATCATTTTGCAGCAAAAGTTGGTGTTGGCCAGTCACAATATCAGATAAAAGAATATATGGATGTTAATGTTGGAGGAACAAGTAATCTTTTAGATATTTTGGTTAATTACAAAACAGATGTTAAAAAACTAATTGTTGCTTCATCCATGTCAACTTATGGGGAAGGAATTTATTTTTGTAAAAAATGTAGGTATTATTTTCAACCTAATTTAAGGACAGAAGAACAACTTAATAAAAACTTATGGGAAATTTTTTGTCCGAAATGTGAAAATGTAGCAGAACCAAAACCTACACCTGAAACTGCAAAACAGCTCTGTCATTCAATCTATGCGTTGTCAAAAAAAGTACAAGAAGAAATGTGTTTAATTATTGGGAAAACATATAAAATACCAACTGTTGCATTAAGATTTTTTAATGTTTATGGTCCAAGACAATCTTTATCAAATCCGTATACAGGCGTTGCTGCAATATTTATGTCAAGAATAAAAAATAATAAACCACCAGTAATTTTTGAAGATGGTTTACAAACAAGAGATTTTGTTTATGTTACAGATGTTATTCAAGCATGTGTTTTAGCACTGAATGAAAAAGCAGATTATCAGGTTTACAATGTAGGCTGTGGTAAACCAATAAAAATTTTAGATGTAGCAAAAGCTATCGCTAAAGTTTATAAAAAAGATATAAAACCCGAGATAAGAAATAAATATCGGAAAGGTGATATTCGTCATTGTTTTGCTGATATAAAAAAGATTAAAAAAGAACTTGGGTTTAAAACAAAAGTAAGTTTTGAAGAAGGAATTAAGAAACTTGTTTTGTGGTCAAAAACAGCTCAAGCAATTGATTTTTATGAAAAAGCAGAAAATGAGTTAAAAGAAAAAGGACTTTTATGAAAGTAATAATAACAGGTGGATGTGGATTTATAGGGACAAATGTTGCTTTGTTTCATTTAAAAAAGAAACATAAAGTTGTTGTTATTGACAACTTATCTCGTCGTGGGACAGAAGTAAATTTATCATTGTTAAAAAAATACAAAAATCTTAAGTTTTACAAAGTTGATATAAGAGATAAAGAAAAAATTGACAAAATTTTTTCACAAAACAAAGATGGTGATATAGTATATCATCTTGCAGCACAAGTTGCAGTAACAACCTCTGTTTTAAATCCGTATGAAGATTTTGAAATAAATGTATTAGGAACGATAAATATTTTGGAAGCGACAAGGAAATACTTACCTAAAACATTTTTTATATTTTCTTCAACAAACAAAGTTTACGGTGGAATGGAGAATATAAAAATTGAAGAAAAAAATGGTAGATATTTTGCTGTAAATTATCCTAATGGTATTGATGAAAATTTTAATTTAGATTTTCACTCACCTTATGGTTGTTCAAAAGGTGCAGCAGACCAGTATGTCCGAGATTATTCAAGAATTTATGGGTTGGATACAGTTGTGTTTCGCCAGTCATGTATCTACGGACCTAATCAGTTTGGTATAGAAGATCAAGGTTGGGTTGCTTATTTTTGTATCCAAGCATTGTTTGATAAAGAAATCACAATATATGGTGATGGAAAACAAGTTAGAGATGTTTTATACATTGACGATTTAATAGATGCATATTGGCTTTCATATAAATATAGAAAAAAAGTTAAAGGCGAAATTTTTAATATTGGCGGTGGTCCTCAAAACCAACTCAGTATATTAGAATTTATAGAATATCTTAAGAAAAAACTTTCTAAACCTATAAAATACAGATTTTCTAGTTGGCGTCCGGGTGACCAAAAATATTTTGTCTCAGATAATACTAAACTATATAAATATCTAAACTGGATTCCAAAAATATCTATGGAACAAGGTGTTGACAAACTTATAAACTGGATTAAAATAAATAAAGAAGTGATCTCAAAGTTTTATTAATAAAATATAATGATAAACAAAATTTTATCTTTATCTATTTTCAAGATTTGTTTAATAATTTTTGTAATAGCATTGTTTCCACGGTTCAGTTGGTTTTTTATAAAAGGTAAAAATTTAGATATAACAATTCCAGCAGGTGGTGATGCGATTGGATATGACCAACTTGCAGTGAACTTAATAAAATATCATCAATATGCGTTTACTCCTGGTAAACCCACTGCCTACAGAGAACCAGTTTATCCATACTTTTTGGCAATAATATATTCTATTTTTGGATTAAGTAACTACACTGCAGTAAGAGTTGTCCAAATTTTTATTAGTTCGTTAACTTGTATATTAATTTTTCTTTTAGCAAAAGAGTTATTTTACAAAAAAGTTGCGTTGTTTGCATCATTTATAAGTTGTTTTTGGCCACATTTTATATATTATTCAACAACAATTTTAAGAGAAACACTATTTTGTTTTCTATTAATTTTGTGCGTATATTTTTTAAATAAAGTTTATCAACCGGAAGGAGTTAAGTTAGTACATTCTATAATTGCAGGGATAACGTGTGGATTATGTTGTTTAACAAATTCAACTGCGTTATTATTTGTTTTTCTATCTTTTGTAGTTTTATTGCTTGCAAAAAAATTTAAACAAGTTTTATTCATTTTTGTATTATTTAGTTTACTTTATTCTTTATGGGTAATACGAAATTATAGAGTATTTAACGAATTTGTTTTAGGTTCAACAGTTGGTGGTGTGACAATTTATGGTGCATCAGTAGGTGATTACAAAATTTTTGGTACACCACAAGAAAAAGAATTTTGGGAAAAGGACGAAGTTATGAAAAAAGCTGCTACAATGGATGAGCTACAAGCAAACAAGTATTTTATGCAAGAAGCAAAAAAAGTCATATTGTCAAATCCGAAAGAGTTTTTTATACGATGTATAAAAAGATTTTTAAAACTCTACAGAATTTACCCACACCGTGGTAAAGGATATGTTCATTCCGAAACAATTATGATTTTGGTAAATGTTTTTTCGTATGGTATTTTATTACCATTTTTTGTTTACAGTTTTTTTGTCAATCTGAAAAATTTTAAAAAATATATTTTTATTTATTTACCTATTTTGATTTTTAGTTTTGTTTATACCTTAATTTGGGCAGTAATAAGGTATAGAGTGCCATTAGAACCTTATATAATAATTTTTGCATCTTATGTGTTTAATTAATAGAACTTAAAAATGAAAATATTAGTCATATGTCACGAATTTCCACCTTTGGTAGGTGGGGGAGGCAAAGTTGCATACTTAGTTTCTAAAGAATTAAGTAGAGAAAACCAAGTAGATGTGATAACACCCTATTATCCTAAATTAAAACGAAATGAAAAAATAGGTAATATAGAGATATTTCGTGTTAAAGTTTTTGGTAGGGTAAATGTTGAATTTCAGCCTCACCGTCTTTTTATTATTCCCTTTTTAAGTTTTATTTTTGTAGGAATATTAAAAGGTATATTTTTATCTATAAAAAACAAATATGATGTTATACATTCACACTTTGTTATTCCGTCAGGTTTAATTGGAATGATTGTTTCTTTTCTAACAAAAATTCCACATGTCACAACCCTTTATGAAGCAGATGTGTTTGATCCGCGTTTTCAATGTCTTGTTACTTATAAATCAATTTTTATTAAATGTGCAATTTATTTTGTTATAAAATTTTCAAAAAAGGTGACAAGCATTTCTTCTTATATTGCTGAGGCTACAAAAAAATTTTATTTATCCCCTTTTGGTGAAAAAAACAAACAAATTTCTGTTATTAACCCAGGTATTGATTTAGTAAAATTTGATAGAAAAAAAGAGAAAGCAGATTTTAGATTTAACCATAATGATTTTATTTTAATTTCAATTGGAAGATTGGTAAAACGAAAAAATTTTGGAGATCTAATAGAAGTTATGAGGCAAATAAATAATGAGAATATAAAATTGGTTATAATTGGCGATGGTCCAGAGTACAGTATTTTAAAAGAGAAAGTTGAGAAACTCGGATTACAAGAAAGGATATTTTTTCTTAATAATTTAAGCGATGAAGAAAAATATGAGTATTTATCTGTATCTAATGTATTTGTTTCAACAACTTTGCATGAAGGATTTGGGCTTGTGTATTTAGAAGCGATGAACTTTGGTTTACCAATTGTGACGACAAACGAAGGTGGTCAAACAGATTTAATAACTGATGGGGAGAACGGATTTCTAGTTTCTGTTGGTGATATAAAAAATTTTGTGGAAAAAATTATGCTTCTTTATAATAACAAAGATTTGTATGAAAAAATAAAACTTAACAATCTTGAAAAAATAAAAAGTTTTTCAATTAAAGCAACAGCAGAGAAATATATTAAATTGTTTAAAGAATAATGAGAAATACAATATGTCCATTTTGTAAATCTATGCAAGTAGATGTTTTGTATTTAGTTAAAGATTGGTACTTAAATA
>CAZFSG010000020.1:6153-10772 GCA_964521665.1 uncultured Elusimicrobia bacterium | reverse complement strand
TATTAAATTATTTTTATAAAATAGGTAAATTTGATGTTGTTGGAATAGAACAAAATGTGTATATATGTAATTTTGCAAAAGAAAAGTATGGATTAGAAATTATAAATGCTGATGTTGAAGAATATGATTTAGGAGAAAAAAGGTATGATTTAGTTTTGATGCAACATGTGTTGGAACATCTTAAAGATCCGATTGATGTAATAAAAAAGATTCATAGAGCATTAAAAGAGGGTGGATATTTAGTTATATGGATCCCATTTTTTGATAGTTTAGAGCAAAAAATTTTTGGCAGGTATTGGGCAGGGTTTGATGCTCCAAGACATTTGTACTTTTTTTCAGTTGATAAAATAACAGAGATATTAACTGAATATGGTTTTTCTGTAAAAGAAGTTAATTATAGTGCAATACCTAATCTATGGATTAAAAGTATACGGTATTTTATGAAAGATAAAAATATCCCTTTTTATTCTTTTTTTGACGATAGAAAAAATATATTTTTGTTATCAATTTTTACTATAGTGAGTTTAATTTGTAGTTTTTTCAAACTTAGTGGTCAAGGTAAAATTGTAGCACAAAAGGTATAATAATGATGAAAAATATAAGTATCATAATACCTGTTTATAACGAAGGCGAAGTAGTTAAGGAAGTGATAAATGAAATCCAAAAACAAATTAAAAAAGTTAACATTGACTACGAGATAATAATTGTAGATGATGGGTCAAATGATAACACAAAAGAAATTTTGGGATCGTTAAACAAAGAGAATATAAAAATTATAACTCATCCTAAAAACATGGGTTATGGTGAAGCAATTTTGACTGGTGTAAAAAATGCAAAATATGAATATATAGCAACAATAGATGCAGATGGTTCTTATCTTGCAGAAGACCTTCTAAAGTTAACCACAGAAGTTGAAGAGTTTGATTTAGTTATTGGTGCAAGGAAAGGTAAAGAATTTTGGGGTTCTATGTTGAAACATCCAGCACGACTTTTGTTTTTGTTTTTAGCAGAATTTACTGTAGGTGAAAAAATACCTGATGTTAACTCGGGACTAAGAATTTTTAAAAAATCGTCGTTTTTAGAACTTAAATTTCCAGTAATATGTCGTGGATTCTCTTTTTCTTCAACAATGACATTAGCATTTCTTGCTGAAGGAAGGTTTGTCAAATTTGTACCTATAAGTTATCTTTCAAGAAAAGGTAAGTCAAAAGTAAATTATATAAGAGATACTTTAAGAACATTACAAGTGTTAACAGAAATAATAACTTTTTACAATCCGTTGAAACTCATTATAATAATTATATCTCCTTTGACAATTTTGAGTATTCTATGGTTAATTTTGTGGTTTATAACAAAAAACTTTTCTTATGGGATATATTTTAACATAACTTTTGTTTCTTCAGCGTTAATTTTTACAATTGGCCTTTTGATGGATTTAATAAGGATGAAAAAATGAGAAAAAATTTTGAACTTTCAATAATAATCCCTGTATTCAATGAAGAAGATTGTATTGGAGAAACTTTAACAAAAATTGTAGAGTATATGTCAAAGAAAGAATTAAGTTACGAAATAATTGTAGCTGATGATGGTAGCACAGATAAAACAAAAGATATTGTTGAAGAATTTATAAGGCAACATCCTCAACAACAAATAAAATTTGTTAGTGAAGGAATTCATCGTGGAAAAGGGTTTGCAGTTAATCTTGGGATGAAAGCAGCGTTAGGTGATTATGTAATTTTTCTTGATGCAGATTTGTCCACAGATATATCTGAGATAGATAAAATCATCCCTTATATTCAACAAAATATTGATATTATTATTGGTTCAAGAAAAGTTTCCGGTGCAAAAATAGTTGTTCATCAACCAAAAATTAGAGAATTTATGGGTAAATGTTTTACTTGGTTATCAAATTTTATACTTGGGACAAAATTTTCAGATTTTACTTGTGGGTTCAAATGTTTTTCTAAAAAAGCAAAAGAACAAATTTTTGCTCTACAAAAAATATATGATTGGAGTTTTGATGCAGAAATTTTGTTTTTAGCAAAAAAGTTAGGTTATGAAATAAAAGAAATACCTGTTGAATGGAGAAACGATCCGTCAACAAAAGTAAAATTGTTTAAAGATACAATAAAAAGTTTTTTGGGGTTGATAAAAATTTTACGGTTTCATAATAAAACAAGATTGTTCAGTTTTTTATCATTATTTATAGCATTAGCATTAGGAATTCTTTTAAGAGTAAGTATCATCAACTTTGGGTTACCATCTAAAAATTTGGCTTTAACAACTTACAACCCTGATGAAGCAATAACTTTTTATTCTATTGAGAAATGGCAACCTAAAAAGTTATATTTTCACCCTATAGACGGATTTTTTTGGGGTGGGTTTCATTTGTATCCCTCAGCTTTGTCTTTAGGTATTGCAAAAATTTTAGGATATGTAAAATTTGGCAATAGAGAATTTTATATTAGCAATCTTAAAGAAGCAGATAAGTTGTATATCACAGTCAGATTGTTGATGATACTTTGTGCTATATTTTCAATTCTATTAATTTTTTATATATTAAAATCTGCCTACAGTGAAACTTCTGCATTAACAGGCGCTTTTTTGTTATCAATTCTTCCAATGCATGTTTTCAACTCAATATATGTTCGTCCTGATATAATGATGATGTTTTTTGGATTGTTATCAATATATTTTTCTTTGAAAATTTTAAAAACAAGTGAAACAAAATACTATATTTTAAGTTGTCTTTCAATAGGTTTTTCTGCTGGGACAAAACTTAACGGTGCTGTTTTTGGTATTCTACCAATTGTATCACATTTTTTAGCTGAGGAAAAAAATAAAAAAAATTATTTATTGTTTCTAATTCCATTTCTTTGTTTAGCAGGATTAATTTTAAGTTCACCGTATATTTTACTTGATTTTAACAAAACACAATATAGTTTTCTAAGATATTTAAAAAATATCAGCGGTTTTACTAAAGGAACAATAGATTTCAGCCAATTTATTCTTTTAGGATACGGTCCTTTAAGTTATATTAAATATTATTTAAGATATGGTTGTGGTACAGCAGTTGTGCTGTTGTCAATTTTTGGATTTATTTTGCTCTTATTTAACATTTTTAAGAATAAAAATAAATATGATATCTTTTTTTAATTTCAGGAATAATAGTTTTTTTGTAACATCTATTGTAACAAAAAATCAGGATGTATGGTATACAATGCCTATTATCCCATTTATTTTAATTTTTATTTCTCGTGGGTTAGAAATAATTTATAATATAGGAAATAGAATTTCGAAGATAATTTTTGTTTTGTTAACAGTATTTTTGTTTTGTTATACTTTTATATATTCATTTGCTTATTGGCAACTTTATAAACAAAAAAATGTTCGCGAAGAAGTATCAGAATGGGTTTTAGAAAATATTCCAAAAGCTGCAAAAATTGCTATTGCAAGAAGTTATTTTTGGACACCGCCTGTTTTACGTCAATATAATCCACCATATAAAGTTTTAATGGGTTCTGACCCAGTAAAATCTTCTGTTCAAGAAGGTGTTTTAGGATTAAAAAATTTGTTAGGTGAAACAGAATATATTGTTTTAACAGAGTATGAATACAGGTGGGCAATGTATCCTAAACTTGAAAAATACTTTCCTGAACACAAAAAAATTTTAGATGAAATTTTTTATTCAGGAAAGTTTGTAAAACTTGCTGAGTTTGAAAAAGAAGCAAAGTTTTTGTTTTTCAAATTCAAAAACTATCCTCCAGGCGACTGGCTCATACCTAATCCAAAGATAGTGATATTTAAAAAACTTAAGGAGAAAACGATTTTGGTATAAATAGATACAAAAATGGAAGCTATAATGTTTATTAAAAACTTGAAGAAAATAATTTGAAAGTTTTTACAATTGCTGATGTTCAAAAATTGATGGATACAGAGAACATTAATACTGTATACAAATTTATCCAACGGTTAATAAAGAGAAAGATTGTTCAGAAATTAAAAAATGGTTTGTATGGTTACAATATAAACACTTTAGATGATTTTCAAATTGCAAATTTTCTATATTCTCCTTCATATATATCCCTTGAGACAGCACTAAATTTTTATGGTATACTTAGTCAGTTCACTTGTACAATTACATCTGTGATACCTAAAAAAGTAGAAGATTTGTATTATACAATAAAGTTTTTGAATATGTTCATTTTGACACACAGTATTTTTATGGCTACATAGAAGAAAAAAATTTCTTATAGCAAGTAAAGAAAAAGCATTTTTTGACATATTATATTTTGTTTCTAAAAGTAGAAGAAAAATTTCTTTAGAAGAACTTGATTTATCAAATTTAGATAGAAAAATTTTAAATACATATATTAAGAAATATAATTTTAAACCTTTAAAAAGGTTAGCAGAAAAATTTTTATGATTTTGGACCACGAGATATCTAATATAGCAAACAAGTATAAAATAGAGAAATATACAATTTTAAGAAAGTATTTACAGATAGTTTTTTTTAAAAGAACTTTATTGTTGCCAAAAGTCAGGGGATTTATTTCAAAGGTAGAACAGCGATACATCTTTTTCTATATTCATTTCGTTTTTCTGAAGATTTAGATTCT
>CAZFSG010000020.1:2655-6053 GCA_964521665.1 uncultured Elusimicrobia bacterium | reverse complement strand
GATTTAGATTCTATAGCAGAGAAGAAATTGTTGTTCCTTTTTTCCTTGATGGGAAAAAATATGAGTTTAGAAATTACAGATGTTAAATTAAACAAGATTATAAAAAAAACGAATTCTTTAACTGCACGGATAAATTATTATGTCAAAAAAAAAAATAAATTATCCAATCACAATAAAACTTGAGTTTTCATTAAGAGAGAAACCATTAACTAAAAAGTTAACTATTTTAGATACAAAGTACCCTGTTGTCTCATATCCTTTAGTAGTTCATTTAAGTTGGGAAGAAATACTTGCAGAAAAAATAAGAGCAGTTCTTACTCGTGCTAAAGGTAGAGATTTGTTTGATTTTTGGTTTCTTTTAAGTAAAAATATAGAAATAGATGAAAAAAATGGTCAATATAAAATGAAATTTTACGACAAAAAGTTTGATTATAATGAACTTAGGAAAAAAATAGAAAACTTTGATGAAAAAGAAATTTTTCTTGATTTAAACAAATTTTTTGCCAATTAGAGATAGAAAAATTATTAAAGATTTGAAGAATTTAATTCTCGAAAAACTATAAAATTATTAAAATTTAAAAAGATATTTGAATAAATATGATTCCAAGACGGTAATTACAAATCCAACTTTTGATGATGAGATAATTATTTATTATTCTTTTTATCCTGAAAATATACTTGTTTTTCTTTCACTATTAGAACGCAGTTATGGTTTGGATAAAAATGGATACAAAGCATTTAGAATTATTAACCATAATTAGAACATATACTGGTAGCAAATCAAGATCAAAAGTGTTTAAGTTATAGAACAAAGTTTTAAATTAATTTGTTGAATGAAGAATATAAAAATTTTTATCAAACAGTTTTATTTTGAAATTTTTATAATAATTTTTAGTTTTTTAATAAGATTAATTGGAATAACATATGGTTTGCCTTATTCTTATTACACAGATGAATATAAAGTTGTTAATTACGCATTGAAATTTGGTAGTGGTGATTTGAATCCACACTTTTTTGAATATCCATCTTTATATCTTTATTTTATGTTTTTTGTTTATGGAATAAATTTTGTTATATTAAAAATATTAGGTGTTGTTGAATCTGTAAGCGATTATGCTGTTTTATATATAAAGAATCCAACAATCTTTTATCTCTTAGGAAGAATTTTCTCTGTTTTATTTGGGACTGCAGTTGTAATAATGATAGGTATAGTTGCAAACAAAATTTTTAATAGAAAAGTTGCACGTATCTCAATGTTATTATTTTCAGTAATTCCTTCAATCATTCTTTCTTGCAAAGTAGTAGGAATTGAAATGGCATTAATTTTTGTTTCTTTACTCTATTTTTATTATGTGATAAAAATATATGAAGAGAATAAAAATTTTTACTACTATATTGCAGGTATCCTGTTAGGAATAGCGACATCGTTGAAATATTTACCAATTATGTTTGTTTTTTTAGTTCCTTATGTTTCTTGGGTAAAAACAAAAAAATTAATGACTAAAAATGTTTTTGTTTTCTTTTTGTTAGTGATTGTTTTTTTTATCATTGGTACACCATTTTCAGTTTTGGATTACAAAACATTTGTTAAAGATATAAAAGCACTTATGGTCTATACATTGGATTCAGAAGTGCCAAACTTTATTTTTAGAATGTTTTCTGTAGTTAAACATTATTTATTTATTAATAACCAGGCTGCAGAAAAAATTCCATTTTTAGGAATTTTAGGATATGTTGGATTAATTACAAGCTTTTTAGAATATATAAAGAAAAAAGAAACAAAACTTTTTTTACTTTTCAGCTGTATTATTGTAAACATGATTGTAGTATCACGACATTATTTTTCAGCGAAAAGATTTTTATTTATATCGTTTCCATATTTCGTAATATTATCTTCTTGGATTTTGGTAAAGATATACGAAAAAAACAAAACAGTATTTACATTATTGTTAAGTTTAGCATTTATACCATCATTTATTGAAACAGTGATATTAAATTATACATTCTCACAAAAAGATACAAGGACAGCTGCGTTGGAATGGATTGAAAAAAACATACCTTATGGTGAAAAAATTTTGATTGATAGATACCCAAACTCACCACCTTTAAAAATGACTAAGAGTCAACTTGAGAGACTTTATAAAAAAGCAGTTGAGTTAAATCATTATAAAAAAGAGTATTTTTATTGGCAGCTTAAAGCACATCCTGCTGAAAATTACGGATATGAAATCTATGAAGTTTACCACCCATTGCATGAAATAGGAACTATCAAACACCAAGTTGAAGAAGCACAAAAAGTTAGAGAACTTGTTGATGTATCTGTTGGTGTTGAAGAATTAAAAAAGTTAAGGATAAAATATTTTGTTTATAACAGCTATTCTGCAGAAACTACAAAAGAGCCACAAATTAAAAAGTTTTATCAAGAAGTTGAAGAAAAGACAAAATTAATTGCTGAATTTAAACCAAAAACAAAGTTTCATCCAGGTCCAATAATAAAAATTTATGAATTATAAAATAATATATATTTCTTGCTAAAGATAAAGCAAAATAGTTGATACGGAGTGTATTATGTTTATGAAAAACTTATTAGAAAAAATAGATGAAGCAGTAAATGTTTTAAAACAAAAAGTTGGTGAGTTATCTCCTAAAATTGCAATAGTGTTAGGTTCTGGGTTAGGTGAACTTGCTGAAGAAGTTGAAGAAAAAATTGTGGTTCCTTATAACGAAGTTCCTAATATGCCATATTCAACTGTTGCAGGTCATAAAGGAAATTTTGTATTTGGTTATTTAGAAAAGAAACCTGTTATGATAATGCAAGGAAGGATACATTTTTATGAAGGATATTCGTTAAAAGAAGTGACTTTCCCAATACGTGTAATGAAAAAACTTGGTGTTGAAGTGTTAATTTTAACTTCAGCAGTAGGCGGAATAAAAGGTAGGTTGCCACTTAAACCAGGCGATTTTGTTTTAGTAAAAGACCATATTAATTTTATGGGAGATAATCCTTTGATAGGAGAGCATTATGAAGAGTTTGGTGAACGGTTTCCTGATATGAGTAAAGTTTATGATGAAAGTTTACGAACTGTTGTAAAAAATGTTGCAAAAAAGTTAAATATAAAATTATATGAAGGTGTATATCTTGCAGGAAGAGGACCATCATATGAAACACCTGCTGAGATAAAAATGTTTAAAAAACTTGGTGCTGATGTGGTAGGTATGTCAGTTGTGCCTGAAGCAATTGTTGCAAACCAACAAAAAATGAAAGTTTTAGCAATAGCGTATGTCTCAAACTTAGCTGCAGGGTTAACAAAAAAAGCATTGTCTCATAAAGAAGTTTTAGAAATTGCAGATGTTGTAAAAACCAAGCTTGACAAGTTGATAAAAGGTATTATTAAAAA
>CAZFSG010000020.1:0-2555 GCA_964521665.1 uncultured Elusimicrobia bacterium | reverse complement strand
ATTAAAAACTATGGAACAGACTTACCAAGTAAAACTTGAAATTTTTGAAGGACCACTTGATTTGCTTTTGTATCTTGTTAAAAAAAATAATTTTAATATTTATGACATTCCAATCTCTGAGATAACACAGCAATATCTTGAATATATTGAGTTGATGAAAGAACTTAATTTAGACATAGCAGGTGAGTTTTTAGTAACAGCAGCTACTTTGATGGAAATAAAATCAAAAAGTTTGTTACCAAAACCGCAGGAAGAACTTGAAGAAGAAGTTGAACAAATCAGAAAAGAACTTACTGATAGGTTAATAGAATATCAGAAATATAAAAATGCAGTGTTAAACTTTTTTCGTCCAAGAGAAGAAATTGAACGAAATGTATATTACAGAAAACTCCCTATTTTTACTGAGGATGATTATTATATTGAAGCAACAATTTTTGACTTACTTACTGCATTTAACGAAGTTATTAAAAAAGTTCCAAAAGAGTACAAAGAGATAGTAATTGAAGAGATACATATTGAAGAAAAGATGAGACAGATCCTTGATTATTTAAAAGATAAAAAATATGCAATATTTGAAGATATTTTGTCTCAAGAGACAACTCGTAAAGGCATGATAATTTTATTTTTAGCACTACTTGAACTTATCAGATTAGGACAAGTTATAGCACGACAAAAAGAATTCTTTGGTCAAATAAGAATCTATCCTCTGTTTAAAGAAGAAAACATTGAATGAATTATTGGGTTTATCATTATTTAGATAGATATATCGGAATACCTTTAATTTTTATTTTAAAGTTCTTTGAAAAAATTTTTTTCCGTAAAAATAAAAATTTTGATATAAAGAAAATTTTAGTTATAAAACTTACAATGATGGGAGATACTATTTTGCTTTATCCTGCTGTAAAAGCGTTGAAAGAAAAGTATTCTGGTTGTGAAATAACTTTTTTATGTTCAAAAGTTAACTATGATATTGTGAAAATGTGGGATTTTATAGATAAAATAGTTGTTTTTAGGTTTGATTTATTTTTTAAAAAACCTTGGGTAGTTTTTTTCCAAATCTTTCAACTGTTTAAAGAAAGGTTTGATTTAGCAATAGATTTTGAACAATGGTTTAGAAACACAGCTATTGTTGCATTTTTGACATCAAAAGTTTCTGTTGGGTTTAAAACACCAAAACAATTTAAACATTATTTATTTGATATTTTTGTGCCGCATGTTAAAGGACGGCACGAAGTTTTATGTTTTTGTGATTTAGTGAAAGTGGTCGGTGTTGAAGTAGAAAATAAAAATTTATTTTTAAAAATAGACAAAGGTGCTGAAGAAAAAATAAGAAGTTTGTTGAAAAATTTTGGAATAGAAGAAAAAAAATATGTTATAATACATCCAAGTTGTGGTATTCATGGATATTACCGTCAGTGGGATGTAGAAAAATATGCTGAAGTAGCAGAATATATTTCTTCAAAAGGATATAAAATTGTAATTACGGGAAATAAAGATGATATCCAAATAGCAAACAAATTACAAAAATTAATTTCTTATGAAACTTTAAATCTTGCAGGAAAAACAAATATTCAAGAAATCGTCGTTCTAATTAATCTCTCAAAATTTGTAATTTGTGGCAACACTGGGATTTTACATATAGCAGCAGCATTAAACATACCTACAGTTGCAATCCATGGACCTACAGATCCTAACAAATGGGGACCTTGGGGAAAAGGACATTTTGTAATAAAAAGTGATCTCGATTGTGCTCCATGTTCATATTTAGGTTTTGAATATGGATGTAAGAAAAGGAAGTGTTTAGATAGTATACAGACAGATAGAATAAAGAAAGTAGTGGATATTTTAAATTTATGAAAAAAATATCAATTATAATTCCTGTAAGGAATGAGCAGAATGGTATAAAAAATGTAATATTGAAACTTGTTGAGATTTTGTTGAAGAACAATATTTTGTATGAAATTATTGTTGTAAACGATTATAGCATAGATGATACAAAGCAAGTTTTACAGATATTAGCTGCTGAAGATAAAAACATAAAAGTTATAGATAATTATTTAAAACCAGGGTTTGGTTACGCAATAAAAGTTGGGTTAGAGAATTACTCAGGTGATTATGTTGCGATTTATATGGGAGATGATTCTGACGATCCCGAAGATCTTATAAAGTATTACAAAAAGTTAGAAGAAGGATATGATTGTGTTTTTGGCTCGAGATTTATGAAAGGTTCTAAAGTGATTGGTTATCCGTTAATTAAATTAATTTTTAATAGATTAGGTAATTGGTTAATAAAACTTCTTTTTAACATAAAATATAATGATGTATCAAATGCATTTAAAGCTTATAGAAGAGAAGTTATAGAAAGCATAAAACCTTTTGTGTCAAATTATTTTAATATTACAGTAGAAATCCCTTTAAAAGCTATTATTCGTAATTATAATTACGCTGTTATACCAATCAATTGGTATGGAAGAACAAGTGGTGTTTCAAAATTTAAATTGAAAGAATTACAACGAAAATATCTCTTTTCAATTTTATATGTTTGGCTTGAGAAA
>CAZFSG010000019.1:0-22703 GCA_964521665.1 uncultured Elusimicrobia bacterium | reverse complement strand
CATCTTGTTGATAAAAAAACAAAATTTAAGTATATTTAAAACCTATTGTTGGGTTGTGATAACCAAAAATTATGTTTTTTGAAAAACAAATTATTCTCTGTAGTTGCAGACCTTGGTCTGCTTTAATATACCTAAGTCTACAAGTAGAATTTTCTTTCATAAATATTTTTTAATTGGAGGTTTTTATCAATATGCCAAAACGAACGTATCAACCCTCAGTAAGATATAGAAAAAAAGTTCACGGGTTTTTAAAACGAAAATCAACCCCTGGGGGTCGTCGTGTATTAAAACGTAGAAGAAGAAAAGGTAGGTGGAGACTTACACCATAAAATGTTCTACTTTATACTTTTGATACAGTTGTGAAATTTACTTTTCGTAAATACGAAAGAATAAACAAACAAAAAGAGATAGATGCTGTTATAACTGGAGGAAGAAAATTTTTTGAAAATGGATTGTTGGTTTATATATTAAAAACAGACAGAAACTATTCACGTATTGCTATTCTTGTGTCAAGCAAAGTAGAAAAATCCGCTGTTATAAGAAATAAATTCAAACGTAGAATCAGAGAAATTTTTAGATTGAATAAGTATAAAATAAAAACTCCTGTAGATATTGTAGTTGTTGCAACACAAATTTCTGTAAGACAAAAATACAAAATTTTAGAAGAAAGTTTTCTCAAAATTTTAAACCAAAATGGGATATTAAATCTATGAAAATAATACTAATATCTTCTATTATTTTGTATCAAAAATTTATTTCACCATTGTTTGGTAAAAAATGCAGGTTTTATCCAAGTTGTTCAGAATATAGTATTTTAGCAATAAAAAAATATGGTTTGTGGATTGGCTTGTGGAAAACTTTATTGCGTATAATAAAATGTAATCCTTTAAACCCTGGTGGGGTAGATTATCCATAACTTGAAGGACAACTATATGGAAAAACGTGTTTTGTTAGCAACATTGTTATCTTTAAGTTTTTTATTTTTATGGCAATACTTAACTTATAAACCTTCACAGAAACAAACTGAACAAGTTCAACAAAAAATTGAATCCGTAAAACAAGAAATAAAAGATGTATCAATTGAACAAAAGTTTGACCCATATATTGTAGAGACAGAAAAACTAAAATTTGTGTTTAATAACTACACTGCTGGGATAAGAGAGATTTATTTAAAAGAAGAAAATAGTCAACAATATTCACTTCTTTCTAAAAGTGATACTGATAGTTTAGCATTAGATACAAAAGTAAAATTTGATGTAAAAAAAATTGTTTCTGATGATGGAACAAAAATTGTTTTTATTACAAAAGATAAACAAGTAGAGTATTTTTTTTCATCACAAACTCCATATTTTGTTGATATTTCTTACACATTTTTGACAAAACAAAAAGTTAATCTTTTATTTCAACAATATGTACATTTGGACAAATTTGAGACATTACCAAATGTTGTACATATCTGTAAGATATTAAGAACAGATAAAAAAGAACTTACAGTCGTAGAAAAGTTTAACAAAGGAAAATTATCCACTGAAGACATACATTGGGTTGCGGTAGGTGATAAATATTCAATTATAGCGTTTATATTTGACAGAAATGTCGAACAGAACATTTATATTGATAAATTTAATAAAAACACAAAATCTGTTTCTATAACGACAAACAAAGAAATAAATAAATACAAATTAAGACTTTTAGTTTCCTCAAAAAAAATTTCTTTGCTGACATCTTTTGGTAATAAATTCACACATACAGTTGAATGGGGAACTTTCGCTATATTAAGTAAATTGTTTTATAAGATATTAGTTTATTTCTACAAACTTTTTGGCAATTATGGTCTTGCTATCATAGGATTAACAATTATTACACAGATATTAACTTTTCCTCTTACATACAATTCTATAAAATCTGCAATAAAAATGAGAAAACTACAACCTCAAATACAACTACTACAAAAATTGTACAAAGACGATCCGAAACGGCTCAATATCGAAATTATGAATTTTTATAAAGAAAAAAAAGTGAATCCGTTTGGAGGATGTTTACCTTTACTTTTACAAATACCAATTTTTTGGGCTTTGTTTACTATGTTAAGAAACACATACGACCTTCGTGGCGCAAAATTTATCTTGTGGATAAAAGATTTGTCTCAACCAGACAGAATCTACATTCCAGGAACTAATCTTGGTATCCCAGTGTTAGTTTTTCTAATGGGAGCAACTATGTTGATACAACAGTGGTTCTCAGGTTCTTTTTCTGACCCACAACAAAAACCTTTCGCTATTTTTATGCCAATAATGTTTACTATATTATTTTTAAACTTTCCCTCAGGACTTGTCTTATATTGGTTTGTTAATAATATATTTTCTATTCTTATACAAATTGTGGTAAACAAAACAGAAAAGATATGATTTGTGCAAAAAATAATAAAATAGAACAACTTAAAACATTTCTTTATGAAGAATTTGAGGCAGCAACTATCGATGATGCAGTAAAAACTGCTATAAATTCTTTAAAAATGACAAAAGAAGAAATAAAAATTAAAATTCTTACTGAAGGACAACTTGGATTGTTTGGTCTTAAAGGTGAGAAACCAGCAAAAATTCAAGTATCACCAAAATTTAATAAAGTTGATACAGTAATAAAATTTTATTTTATTAAATTACTTGACTTTGTTAAAGAATATATTTCTTTTGTTAATATAGAAATTGAAAACAAAATTGTGAATATCACTGTAATTTTTTCTGAACAGGCTGCTCTTAAAAAAGTTTTGTCAAATGTTGTATACAAATCAGTTCTTATCTTAACAGAATGTTTTGTAGAACAACTTCTTCCTCAACACAAAATTGTTCTTAACCTAAAATCATCAAATTCTATACCAAAATGACAAAAAAACTAAATTTACAACTAAATGATACAATCGTTGCGATTTCTACACCGTTAGGATATAGTGGGTTAGGTATTGTTCGACTCAGTGGTGAAAATGCAATAAAAATCGCAGAAAAAATTTTTAGGCCAAAAAACAAATCTAAAATTGTCTCACAACTTAAAACTTTTACTACGCATTTAGGATATATCGTAGATGAAGAAAAAGTAATTGATGAAGTTTTAATGACCATAATGAGAAAGCCTCATAGTTATACTTGCGAAGATGTGGTAGAATTTAGTTGTCATGGTGGTCCTGTAGTTCTTAAACTTGTAGTAGAATTATGTATAAAACATGGTGCACGTATTGCAGAACCTGGCGAGTTTACAAAACGTGCATTTCTTAACGGAAGAATAGATCTTTCATATGCTGAATCTGTTTGTGACATTATATATTCAAAAACAAAATTACAAAATCAGTTATATATCAACTCGTTGTTAGGAAAAACTAAACAAAAAATAGAACAACTTGTTAACCAAATTAAAGATGTTATTGCAGAATTAGAAGTTTCTATTGATTATCCTGATGAAGAGGATGTTAAAACTATAGATTTTGGCCATATTAAAGAAAAAATCTATGGTCTCATAAAAAATATCACTTCTGCTATTGAATATAGTGAAAAAATTTCTCCTATACTCAATGGCATCAATGTAGCAATAGTTGGCAAAGTCAATGTTGGTAAATCAAGTTTATTAAATATACTTTTAGACTACGACAGAGCAATTGTTTCTGATATTCCAGGAACTACAAGAGATACTTTATCAGAAACTATTATAATAAAAGATATTCCTGTACGTATTATTGACACTGCAGGAATAAGAACACATTCACAAGATATTATTGAAAAAATTGGTATTGAACGAACTAAAAATGCTGTCAAAGAAGCAAATGTTATAATACTAATGTTCGATGCTTCTACAAATATAACTAAAGATGATTATACTGTGGTTGATATAATCTCTGAAATAAATAACCAAAACTATCATAAAACAATTATTCCTGTATTAAATAAAATAGATAAAGAAATAAAAATTTTTGAAAATAACGAGATAGAAAATTTGCTATTAAAATTACAAAAACTTGATTTCAAAATTTATCCAAATTTTGACCAAAAAAATTTAAAAGAACAACTGGTAAAAATATCGTGTATCACAAAAGAAGGTATTGAAAAACTTGAAAATGCAATCGTTGATTCACAAAATATTATCAGTAATGAACAGTATTTCTCAACACAAGATGCTCAACCTGAACTTATGGTAACAAATTTAAGACAAAAAGAACTACTTAAAAAGGCTAAAACAGAACTTGAACAGGCTTATCAGTTAGATTTTATAACACAAACAGAAATAGTATGTGAACATCTTCGCAATGCTGTTAAAGAATTGCAAAATATTGTTGGTGGTGATGATATAACTGAAGATGTTTTAGACATAATTTTTTCACGATTTTGTGTAGGGAAATAAAAAATTGATGTTGTTAGGACAACATTTTTTACTGAATACTAAAGTTGCAGATAAAATTGTTGAAAGTTTAGAATTAAAGAATACCGATATTGTATTAGAAATTGGTCCTGGGAAAGGAATTTTAACAGAACGTATCATAAATAAAGTTAAAACACTTATCGCTGTTGAAATTGATAAAAACCTATGCGAGTTTCTCAAAAATAAATTTAACAATATAAAAAATATCAAAATCATAAATGCTGATTTTCTCAAATACGATCTTTCAAAATTTAAAAGTAAAATAAAAATTGTTGGTAACATACCTTATGCTATAACGTCAGAAATATTAGACAAAATATTTTCAACTGCATTTTCCTGTTGGGAAGTTTGCGTGCTAATGGTGCAAAAAGAAGTTGCTGAAAAACTTGTTGCAAAACCTAAAGAAAAAATGTTCTCAAAGTTGACTTTGAAAACAAATTTTTATACTAAAACAGAACTCTTGTTTGATGTGTCAAAAAGATGTTTTGTTCCTCAACCAAAAGTGAATTCTGCTGTAGTTAAATTTTTACCAAATAATGAATTTGCAAATTTTAAATATCAGAAATTGTTGTTTAGGATTCTTGATATAGCGTTTACTTATAAAAGAAAGTTTTTAATAAATTCATTAAATTTAGGACTAAATTTAAATAAAGAAGAGATTAAAAAAATTCTTGTAAATTCAGGAATAAAACCTGAGGAACGTGCAGAGGATGTGGATATCTATAGATATATAAAACTTACTGAAAAATTAAGCGTTTTTATTAACTAATCCACAAATTTTAAAAGTTATCCACAAACTTATCCACAAGGTTATAGATCTATGAAACAAGAAGATAAACTTCAACAACTTTGGGAGAAAATAAAAGAAGATGTTTTTGCAGAATTAGAACCACAAACAGCTGAACTATGGATTTCTCCTATAACTGTTAAAGAATTAAAAGAAAATAATGTTGTTTTTTTGGTACCGAATAAGTATTTTTCAAACTGGCTTATATCAAATAATTATTTAGAAAAAATTCAAAAATTGTTTAGCAAACATTTAGGCCAACCAATAGAAATATCTTTTGAATATCAACAAGAACTTCCTTCAACTCAACAAGAAATTGCGAAAATTGATTTTGAATACATTCCTGAAAAAGCTTTTGTTCAACAAGAATCTTTTAATCCTGACTATACTTTTGAAAATTTTATAACTGATGAATCAAACAGGTTTGCAAAGGCTGTCTGCGAAACAGCTGCAAAACAACCTGGGACTGCTTATAACCCAATATTTATTTATGCACCTGTTGGTCTTGGGAAAACACATCTTTTACATGCTGTTGGCAACAAAATGTTAGAATTATCAAAAAAATTTCGGATAGCATATATCACTGCTGACAAGTTTGTTTCTGATTATATTTCAGCGATACAAAAAAACTCACTAGATGCATTTCGTTCAAAATTTCAGAATGCTATTGCTCTTTTGTTAGACGATGTGCAATTTTTAATAGGGAAAGAGAAATCGCAAGAAGAATTTTTCCATATTTTTAATATCCTTTTTGATAACAAAAAACAAATTATTATCACTTCTGATAGAAAACCACATGAACTTAAAGGTATTGAAGAACGAATTATAAGCAGGTTTGAATGGGGTGTAATCGCAGACATTGGCAGGCCATCGTTTGAACTACGTTTAGCAATTCTGAAACATAAAGCAAACAAACAACGAATTTATGTTCCTGAAGATGTTTTAAGATATATTGCAGAAAATATAACAGAAAACATACGTCGTCTTGAAGGAGCATTTATAAATGTAGTGACTAAATCTCTTACAGAAAATATTCCTCTTACAATTGATACAGTTAAAGAGATGCTAAAAGATTTTATTGAACCAAAACCCCAACCTGTAGATATAAAAAAGATAATTGAAGTTGTGGCAGAAGAATTCAAACTTTCACAAAAAGAACTTTTATCAAAAAAACGTTCTGAAATGTTAGCATTGCCGAGACAGTTTGGTATGTATTTAGCAAAAGTTTTAACAGATTTGTCATATTCAGAAATTTCACAACATTTTGGTAGAAAAGATCATACAACTTCTTATCATGCATATCTTAAAATAAAAAAGTTAGTATCTACAAATCCTTATTATTCCCAATTAGTTAACAGAATGATAGAAAAGATTAGACAATAAATTCACTATAGGAGGTAAAAATATGAAGTTATCAAAATCAACCTCTGAAATATACGTTCCTGACGGAACAGATCTTGACAAAGCGTTAGAAAGAACGACACATTTAGGTATAGATGCACATCCAGATGATTTAGAAATTATGTGTTACGCTGGTATTTATAAATGTTTTGGAAGAAACGATAAATATTTCACAGACGTAGTAGCAACAAACGGTGCTGGTTCACCAAGAGCTGGAATATATGCAAACTAATGCAAACTATACCGATGAAGAAATGCAAAAAATAAGAAGAATAGAACAGAAAAAAGCTGCTGTTGTTGGCGAATATTCAGCTTTTAGATTACTCAAGTAGTGAAATAAAATCGCCAAAACTTTCTGATCCTATTGAAGATATAAAACAAATAATTTTAAAAACAAAACCTCAAATAATTTATACTCACAATCCCGCTGATAAACATGATACACACGTTGCAACAATGATAAAAACGAATATGGCACTTAAACAACTACCAAAAGAAGATTTACCACAAAAAATTTATGAGTATGAATGTTGGCGAGATCTCGATTGGATGTTAGACGAAGACAAATTGTTTTTGATGTATCAGAGCGAGACAATATTGCAGTTGCACTTGTAAGCATCTTTGATTCACAAATAAGTGGTGGAAAACGATACGATCTCGCAACTATTGGACGACGTCGCACCAATGCTACTTTTTACGCATCACATGGTGTTGATGTAGCAACATACATGATTTATGCGATGGACCTTACACCTGTTGTAGTTGAATCAATAGACATAATAGAATATACAACACAGTTTATTAACAGATTTAGAGATGAAGTTGTGCAACGATTAAAAAAATTGTTGTAAAGAAATTTTTTTTCTCTATCTACATAAGTATTTGAAAGAACATATTTCACAATTTTGTGGTTCATCAGTATCCTCATAAAAAGGTATTTCAGGATTTAAGATCTCCTCAATTATATAGCTTAATGATGAATATACTATATTCATAATTTCTTCTTTTTGACATTTTGTATCTTTAAATAACCGATATGGTTTATCAGGTTCTTTTATACTATAAAACATAGCATCTACATTTTCACAACCTAATTTTTTCTGAATAATATCAACATACAATGGCAACTGAAACGATTTTATTTGTTTTTTTATGTTTCTATAAGACAAAGTATCAATTTCAAAATTTTTACTCATTTGAGGAACATATCCTGTTTTGTAATCTATAACAAGTAAGCTGCCATCTTGAAGTTTATCTACACGATCTATCCTATATTTAAAAAAAATCTGTTTATTATTTATAAGAATTTTTTCTTCATAATTTTGTTCTAACATTAAAATTTGCTCCACTTGATCTTTTTGAATACGTTGTTGTTCAAAAAAAAGAAATTGTTCTAAATAGAACTTCATAACTTTTTTAACAAGGAACGCTTCTGCCTTATAACGTTTAGCAAGTGTTGAATCAAATCTTTGTTCAAAAAGTGAAAAAAATTTTTTCTTGAATTCATCATCAATTTTCGGCCTCTGATGTCTATATCCTTCTGTTAGAAGAAACACTTTGAAACTTTCTTCTAATAAAGAATGGATAAACTCACCAATTTCTTTTCCTTCTGGTTCATCAGTTAAAACTTCTTGTTCTTCTAAACCTAACACATATGCATAATGAAATCTCAACGGACAAGTTAAGTATGTATCAATAGCAGTAGCAGAATAACAAAAATTTTTGAGATATTCTACAACATCTTTTGTTTTTTTAACTTCACGCTTTTTTATTTTAAAAGAGACAGGAAAATAACAAAAATATATGTTATTTAAACTCAATGATTTCTGTTTTTTTTGAATATCCCAAATTATTTTTTCTACAAACCTGCTTTTCTCTTTTTCATCAGATTCTATATAAATTAAATATACATTTTTTGCTGACAACACTAATCTCATAAAATGATATCTCTGCAGTTCTTCTTCAATTTCTATCCTGTTGATACCAACTTGTGTTAAAAAGATATATGGAACTAATACTGACTTTTGTTCTAAATGAGGAAGTACACCTTCGTTTATGTCACAAATTATAACATTGTCAAAATTGAGATTTCGTGTTTCATAAAACCCTAATATCTGCAACCCTTTAACTGGTGAGCCTGTAAATGAAAGTTTTGTCCGGTCAACCTGGATAAAGAAAAATTTAAAAATTTCTTCTTTTGATAACTTTTCATCTGCAAAAGATAAATTTTCCAATTCATCAATAATTTCAAAAAGTTTGTTTATAGAATAGAGATTCAACATATTTTTTTCAATACTACTGTTTGATAACAAAAAATTCAAAGTTTCTTTTAAACATTCACAACATTTCTTAACAGTTGTAATTTTTTCCCATTGTAAAAAAAATTTTTTATGAAATATTTCAATAATTTTTGCTATATCTTCAATTTTAATCTTAAGTTCGCATTTTGATAACATATAATGAATATGATCAAACAAAACTTTGCTTTTTTGAATATCTTTTAAAGAAACAAAGTTAGATTTTGAAATCTTGTTATCTTCGACTTTTCCTAAAAGAACTTCTTCTATACAATTAAAAATTATAGAAGTTGCCTGTAAAATATTTTCTTCTGAGACAGGCAATCCGCTAAAACTAATATTTCTTATTAACGGATTTTTAATCATCTCAATATAGTATTTTGTATAATATCTATTTTCTTTTTTCGTAACCTGCAAATCAAATATAGTTTTCAACAAACTTACAATAACATTCCGTTTCAATGGATATCCACATACAAGATTATAATCTTTAACATTATCAGGTAAAGAATTAAGTAACAAAGTTGCTGTTTCATCTAATGGAAGAACAACTACTGTTTTATCAAGTTCATTACAATTCAGATTTTTTAAAATATTGTAAACACAATTTGTTTCAGAAACTGTGTCAGATACTGAATAAAAATATACATTACGTGGTATAACGTCTTCATTTTGACATTTTATTGAGATTTTAAAATAATTAGCAATATTTTCAAGTTGTTTCCAATCTGTTTGGTCGCCTTGGAAAAAAATTACAACTTTGTTGTTTTTTATCAAGTTAGAAATCATATTTAATTCTGTTTTATGAAGATAAAAAGGAGTAACGATTATTATTTTATCAAATTCTTCAAGTTTTAACTCACTACTATATTCTGACGCAAGTTTATAACATAATCCTCGTGTGAACAATTTTTGTTCAACTAAGTAATCATAAAATTTAGTATAGATATCAGATATATTTTTAACAATATCTTTGATTGATGGTGGTACTTCAACACCAAACAAAGATTCTTCTGTTAAATTCATTAATTGCTGCGGTTTGATACTTTCAAGT
The DNA here is from genome assembly GCA_964521665.1 of uncultured Elusimicrobia bacterium. Taxonomy (GTDB): domain Bacteria; phylum Elusimicrobiota; class Endomicrobiia; order DTEH01; family DTEH01; genus JANXDG01. Next base: position 12,760 of record CAZFSG010000019.1, on the reverse strand, counting down.
ATCATCTCTTCTAAAAAACTATAAATTTCATATCCCCAAGGAATAAAATCTATAAATGAACTAAATTTATTATGAAAAGTTTGGATATCAACTAAAATTTTATAAAGTAAATAAATAATTTCTATATCAGAAACAAAATGAAGGTGTTTATGTTTTGAAACAATATAATAGATAAATTCTTCTACTGAAAAAATTTTGGGTGGCAAAATATTACGCTGAAGTCTTAATGATAGATGTTTTTTAAAAATTATTGAAGGGCGTTTACCACCAAAAATTATACATACCTTGTTAAATTCTTCTATTGAATAATTTTTTAAAATGTAATCAATAATCTCTTCAATTACATTTGCGGATAAAGAAAGTGTATAATATTCAAAGTTTTTCATATTGTATTAAACTTCTATTAAATTTTTTGTATCTAAAAATAGAATATATCCATATGTTGGAAGAGCAAAGATTTGACTAACAATTTTTTTATATTCTTCAACTTGTTTTTTATATTCTTCAATTTTTTCAATAAATTTGAGTTTATAATCAACTACAATAACCTTATCACTTAAAACTATTATTCTATCAACACGTTTTATTTCTCCTATTGAATTTACTACTTCCTGTTCACAGTAAACTTTACCATTAGGAATAAAAAACAAATGTTGTAATTTTTTGTTAGTTACAATATTTAAAACTTTAGTTTTGAATATTTCCCAGTTTATTCTATTAGGATTTTTTAATAAACACTTAGTTTTTTGTATTGCAAGGTTAACTTCTTTTTCAACCTCTTTGTTATATATATTCTCTATAAAAGACAAAATTTTATGTATCAATTCACCTTCAGCAATATTTTGCCTATTTATAATTTCGAACTTTTCTATTTTTTGTTCTACCATAGAATATAATTTATCTGTATGTTGTATAGGTTCTAACTTTATCATATTTTTTTGTTTATCTTTAACGATAAAAGATTTGTTAAAACATTGTTGTGTCCCTTGAATAAACAAATTGTTTTGGTTAAACTCAAACAAAAACTTTGCTAAGTTATTATTTTCATCTGGGACAAAGAAATAAATTTGTTCTTTTGCACGAGTAAACGCTACATATAACACATTGAGTTCATCAATTAACAAATTTTTGTATTCTGTGTAATATATTGATGAAAGAGTTTTTGAATATTTTATCATTTCTTTTGATAACTTTACTACTTGTAAATACTCATTGTTTAATGTAATAAATCGTTGGGTAAAATCTTTATGTTTACCTACTTCAATATTTATTCTTACAAAAGGTAAAATTACAACTTCAAATTCTAAACCTTTTGACTTATGTATTGTCATTACATTAATTTGTTTTTCACCTTTTGCAACAATTTGTTTTTCTTCAGGAGTAAAATAATTGATCTTTTCAATAAAGTAATATACAGAACAACTGTCTTGTTCTATTTTTTTTGCAAGTTCTAATAGTTTATAAAAAAAAGGATAGTTTTGATGAAATACTTTTAAAGAATAAAAATTAAAAACTTCTGATATCTTTAACAAAAAATCGTATGTAGCGAAAAAATATACTGCCTCAAATAAAGGTTTGAAAAATCTGTTGTCCAACTGTGGATATTTTTGTTTAAATTTTTGGTATAACAAGCTCTCTTTTGATTGTTTTTTTTCTTCAAAAACAAAATTGTATATTTCTTCATATGACATATTACTACTTTCTAAAAATATATCTCCAAGGATAAAAGAAACAAACGATAAATTATCGTTAGGAGATAACAAAAATTTTACCAAAGAAATTATTTCTTTAACAAAATTGTTCTCTAAAACATCTAAGGTCCGGTCAGATTCTACTGAAAAACCTGCTTCTAATAACCAGTTTGAGACAATTTCAGCTTCTTTTTTTGTCCGCACAAGAACCGCAATTTCTTTATCATTAAGAAAACGAGATTTAGTATCTATGTTAGATAACAAAAGTTCAGAAATAATTTTTTTAACTTTTTCTTTAACTTCCTCTTCATAATTTTCTTTAGGTACTAATTCACCATAAACATACCCACCATCGTTTGTTTCTATATAGTTCTGTTGTGAATTAGAATATATATTTAATACTTCTTCTTTTATACAAACATTATTTTTTTCTTTTTCTTCTATTATTGTTAAAAACCTTTGTAGATTTTGTTTTGAAAAAATTTTGTTATTAAAACTTACAATTTCTTTTCTACTTCTTAAATTAGTTGATAAATATTTTTTTTCAAACATATATCTTGGGAAAAAATTTATCACATTATCAAATAATGTATACTCACTTCCTGAAAATCTGTATATCATTTGTTTTTTATCTCCAACATAAAACAAACTACCACCGTTTGCAAGAACTTCTTCTATTATTGGTAAAATATTCTTCCATTGTAAGATACTTGTATCTTGGAATTCATCTATTAAACAATGTTTAATACGCATTGCTAATTTCATAAATATTGTCGGAACAAAGTATTTATCTGATGATACGATTTCGTTTATTTTTTTGTTTAACATACTAAGAAACAGAATATCTTCTTGTTTCAGAAACAAATCTAATTTTTTTTCAACATATTCAAAAATGTCTATATAACAATTAAAAGATTGAAAACATTGTAGTTCAACAAGGTTTTTCAATTGTGTCCTAATTTTTTGCCACATCCTATCTATTTTTTTGTCAACAACAAAATTTTTTATAGTAGGAATTTTTTCATAAGTAAAAAATGAAGACAAATTTTTTGGTAAAACAATTTTTTTCTCAAAAGAATACTTGTTTATAAATTCTTCTATTGCAGAAACAAATTTTTTATAAACTTTTTCTTTTGGTAACAATTCATAAAACTTTTTAACATTATTGATAAACTGATCTGAAAGTGATTTAACAGATATATCAGGCATAAATTTTTGATATTTTTTTCCATATTTTTTTGTTTCCTCATACAACAATCGTACTATTTCAAAAATATCTTTTTTCGGATACCAACTTTTTTTATGTTCTAAATAAATATAGTTGTTAATAAACTCGTCAAATATCTTTTTAACATCTTTGTTTTTTTTATAATCGTCTAAAAGTTGGTTGATACAATAATCTATATACTCACTATATTGTTCTTCAATTTTGAACAATGGAGATATACCTAAATGTAAAGAATAAACTGATATTATTTGATTGATAAAACTATCAATTGTTCGTACTTGAAAATAATGATAGTTCTGGATTATATCGTTAACAATCTTCTCTGCTAAAGAGACTATTTGTTTTTCATCTTTTTCTGTTTGAATTAAAGGTTTTAAAATATCATTTTTTTCTTTTTCATCTAAAAGATTCAATGCAATTTTTTTCAACAATTCAAGAATACGTTGTTTCATCTCAGTTGCGGCTTTGTTTGTAAACGTAATTGCTAAGATGTTACTTATACTTAAAGGATAAGAATCAACTTGTGATTTAGAGAAAGGAATAAACAATAAATGCAAGTATTGTTTTGCAAGGTTGTATGTTTTTCCACTACCAGCGGACGCGTCTAAAATAAATATTTGTGGATAAGAGTTTTTTTTATAAACTGATTGAGACATTTGTATTTAGAAGAGGGATAATTTATGATAAAAATTTATATTTTACATACTCTCCAACAGACGGAAGTTTTAACACAGGTTCTGTCAAAAAAAATTTTCCTTCTTTGATCCAGGTCTTTAATATATTAGCAATTTTTCTTGCTTTTGCATAACTTGACATTGAACCTGTTGGTACCTTTTTCGTCCCTATAGTAATCTCGCCACTTCTTAATTCCTTATACGAAACAAAACATAGAGGTGGTTTACCAGTAACTTCAGGATAATCTTTGCTATAATCAACAACAGGAGCAAAAATTTCTTCGTCTGAAACAGCACACCATCTAGCTATTTCTTCATTTAAAACTGGTATCGGCACACCAATACCTACAGCAATTGAGACTCCATAGCCTAATATTGAAACTCCAACTAAATATTCTGGAGACATTTGTTTTAAATCGCCAATAACAGCTATAGTTCCCGCAGGAAATTTTGGTATACCTAACTCAGTCCTTAAAACATCAGGACAATGTTGTGTTCCCCACCAAGCAATATAACCAATACCACCACCTAAGAAAATTCTTGTTCCAACACCTATTGTCTTATAATACGGATCTTTTAACAATGGTGATAATTGTCCTGCAGAACAATAGTTTGCATTACCACAGTTTGGTTTTAACATACCCATATAAGTATAAATTGTTTTATGTGAAAGATTAACAGCAACATTATAATTTTGGTAACAATTTCTTATATTAAACAAAATTGCCTCGTTAATTTTTTTTAAGTTAATAACAGTTTTTATTTCTTTCCTTGGATAACAATCTGTTCCGTATCCTTCAGCATAAAGTTCCACATTTTCTCCTGCAACAAGTTGTTGTATAACATGTCCGCCACCGTACTTAAATTCGCCTGGATATTCTTTATTTCTTGGATCGTTATCAGGTAAAGCAGTTGCTCCAAGAAATATATCTACAGCTGCCAACCCAGCATAACAAGGAACGCTATTCAAATAACACTTCCCCCCACCTATTTTTATTCTTGGTTTTGTATGACCTAAATTTAAATATATTCCTGAAGAACACATAGGACCAAATGTTCCTGTAGTAACTACATCTACATATTTTGCTGCTTCTTTAACACCTTTATCTTTAACAAAATCGATCATTTCTTCTGCTGTTAAGACAACAACTTTACCACGTTTTATTTTTTCATTAATTTCTTGTATTGTTTTCATTTTAGTTCTAACACAGAACTTTTAAATCCACGATTTGAAAGTTGGGGTGGTTTTTTATTGTTCGGATCAACTACAATTTTGCCATCAACTACAAAATTGTAAAGATAAGTTCCTTCAGGAATTTCAATACTTAGTTCCCACCTGTTTTTATCAACTTTTTTCATTGGTTGTTCAACCCAATCGTTAAAATCACCAATTAAAGCAACTTTTTTTGCTTTAGATGAAAAAAATACAAACTTTGGTCTTCTTAATTTTACTACATCTAAAGGTTTTTCTTCTGTTTTTTGTTCCCCTTCAGAAAAAATCTGTTGTTTTGAACTATCTGTAGCTATTTGTCGAACAAGTTTTTCTTGAGTAGAAACGGGTAAAACATTTTGAGGTTCTGCAATATGTGGAGTAAATATCATTGTATACCTGTAATAAATTATTGCTAAAGATATTAAAAACACTACTATATTAACAACTATTAATACTTTTATTATCTGATGTTTCATTGTTGAAGTATAGTTGAAAGCAATTTTAGTAAATTATCAAGTTTTTTATTTATTTCTTCAATAGATGAAGATGAACTTTGAGTTGATTTTTGAAATGAAGCAAGTTGTACCTCAAACTGGTTCAAGATATTAACAAGTTTTGTAATGGTTTGTTCTGACATAACACTTTCATTGACAGACTTGTTTTGTAAATTTTTAACAACAGATGAGAGGTCTTTAATATGATTATTTACTAAATTTATCTGTTTTGTTACTTCATTAAGTTGTGCTATAATAATGTCAAGATCTTGAGTTGAAACTCTTTGTTCAGAAACAACAGGCTTGCTAACTTGTTCAGCAAGTTTTTGTTTCCTTACTTCGACAGTTTTTTGTTCTTCTGGCAAAGAAATTATTTGAGAAATTATCTGTTGCTCTTTAATTTTTTTATAATAATTAACAAGAATTATAATAAAAATTAATGAAATTATAGATATAACAATTGCAATCATCAACAATGGATCTTTTGAAATAAGTTCAGGAATTATATCCATATGTTTTTATAAATATATAATTATAACCTAAAGTTCAATATCTAAATAAATTGAAATCTGTTAAAAAATTTTATATTTTGTTTATCTATGTTAAATCTTATCACTAAATTTTGTGAGAAAAATAGAAAAAAAATCGCAACTTTTTTGTCAGATATCGTTAAAATCAAAAGTTATTCTTCTGAAGAAGATAGGCTGGTCAAGTTTTTATACAAATTTTTGACTTCTCATTGTAAGAAAAAATCTTGTCAAATAAAAAGAATAGAAAACAATCTTTTAATTTGGATATCACCAAAATCAACAAAATGTAAAATTTTGTACGATGCACATATAGACACAGTTCCTGCTGAAAACAATAAAAAATGGTTTTACCCGCCGTTCAGCGGAAAAATAATAAAAAACAAAATTTATGGTAGGGGCAGTTGTGATGATAAAGGTTCTGTAACAGCATTAGTATTTACAATTTTGTTTTTATCAGAGATAAATTATAACAAAGAACCGATTGTTTTTTCTTTATCTTCAAATGAAGAAGATTCTTCTGCTAAAGGTATTCAACAAGTGTTAAAATATGTAAATCCTTCGTATTGTGTAATATGTGAACCATCAGATTTAAAAATTGTGTATGGGCATAAAGGTAAATGGTGTGTTAAAATAACATTTTTTGGTAAAACAGCACATTCTGCAATACCACAATTAGGTAAGAATGCAATATATTCTGCATATCCTGTTATAAAGAATATCATTGAAGGTAAAAATGAAAACTTTCGTGTTTCACCTCTTGGAAAACCTACTTTTACTATCACATATATTGTTTCCAAAACAAATTCGTTAAACAGTATCCCTCATGAATGTTCGTTGTATATTGATTACAGAAGTGTTTTAGGAGAAACTGAGGAAAGTATAAAAAATTTTTTATGTAAAAATTTGAAAAAAGGAGATTTTTTATTTGAACCACAACATCCATTTTTTCCTGCTTGGATTCTAAATAAAACTGACAAATTTTTCTCTTATACAAAAGATGTATATAAATTCTGTTTTAACAAAGAACCCATTCCTGTTCTATGGCAATTTTGTACAAATGGTTCAATTACAACCAAACATAAAATCACAACAATAGGTTTTGGTCCTGGAAATCCTTTTGTAGCACATTCTGATAATGAATATATAAAGATATCCGATGTGCTTTCTGCAATAAAATTTTATAGTGTGTTAGCAACTACTTCGGGGAATTTTATGGTTTCAACTTTGTTTGCTGGGAAGTAAGTTATATTTTTTTTTGGCGGTGGAGGGACTTGAACCCCCGACACGCGGATTATGATTCCGCTGCTCTGGACCAACTGAGCTACACCGCCGTTAACTCTCTTTAGTAAAAATACAAAATCAAAAAATTTTTTTCAATAGATTTTTATCTCCATACAAACCATATAAAAATATATGCTGGTACAACTGCAGCAAAAGTATACGGAAGGCCTATCTTAACAAAATCTAAAAATGTTGATTTGTATCCTTCTTTTTTCAACATTCCCCAACCTGTAATGTTTGCAGAAGCACCTATTGGTGTAATATTCCCACCTAAAGTAGAACCTATAAGTAAACCAAACAAAAGTAAGTGTAACGAAATTCCTTTATGTAACGAAATAATTTTTGCTACAGGTATCATTGTAGCAAAAAATGGAATGTTATCAACAAAACCTGAAATAACCACTGATAAAAACACTAATAATGTATAAATACCAAAATTATTTCCTTTAACTATAAAAACAATTTTTTCTGCAACTTTGTTCAACAACCCTGTCATCTCAATACTTTTAACAAGAACAAAAATTCCTACTAAAAACACTACTGTTTCCCAATCAAGATGTTTTAATCCATAAATAAATGATGTTTTTAAAAAAATTTTTTTTACTAACAAAGACAAAAATCCAAAAAATAGACAAATTATTCCTGCTATAAACAAATAATTATTTGTTTTGTTTACTTTCAAAATAGAAGTAAATACTAACAAAATCACCATACTTATAAGTATATACAATGGTATCCATGAAGAGACCTTTGCTGTTAAACTAAAATTTGAAATTTGTGATTCACAATTTTTATATTTACTAAAAATATAATAAAGAATAAAAAACGAAGATATAGCACCAAGTTGTACTGCAAAAAATATTGACAGTTTTGATTTATAAACAAAAAAATCTAAAAATGTCATGTTTGTAGCTGATGCTAACAATATACTTGGCGGGTCACCAATAAGTGTCGCGGTTCCTTGTAGATTACTTGATAATGCTACTGCAAAAACAACTTTTGTAGGGTTTAAATTTAACTTTTTTGCAATCTGTATCGCAACAGGAGCAACAATTATCACTGTTGCAACATTTTCTAAAAAAATTGATAGAAAACCACTGATTATACAAAGTGTTAAAAAAGACCATTTTACACTCTTAGTCTTTATTATAATTTTTTCAGCAATATATTCTGCAATACCACTTTCTACAATAAAATTTGAAACCAACATTGTACCAAGAAAAATGTTAATTACATTAAAATCTATAGCAGTAATTAATAATTTATTAAATTTATAAAAATAAAAAATTAACAATATTAAAGAAGATATTACAGCAACAATAGTCCGTTTTGAAGGAAAAAAAGCAAATAATAAATATGATAGTATAAATACAAACAAAACAAAATTATGGTTCATTTTATCCCAATATTTTTTCTCATTAACAGTCTGTTATACTTTATTGCGAACCTATGTGCTTCATCACGAATATATCTTATAAGATTATCTTCTTGAGTATCTAACAGTTTTACAGGTTGTGATAAATTTAGTGTATAAACAAGATCTTCTTGTTTTGCAATTGAAATTAAATCAATTTTATCATCAATTTTATATTCTTTTAACACTTGATAAGCAATATTTAGTTGTCCTTTACCACCATCTATAATTATTAAGTTAGGCAGTTGTTTTTTTTCTTCTATTAATCTTTTGTATCTTCTATTGACAACTTCTTTCATCATTGTATAATCATCGATTTGTTGTTCAGGTAAGGTTTTTATTTTATATCTTCTATATTGTGATTTATCAGGTTCACCATTGACAAATCTTACTACAGAACCGCAAGAACCTACACCATAAAAAGTTGAGATATCGATTGCTTCAATAATAACAGGAAGTGTTTTTAAATTAAATTTTTCCTTAATTTTTCTTAAAACATCAATTTTTTGTAAAGTATATTTTACAACATCTTCTTCTTTTATTTCTCTTATAATACATTTTGAAAATAAATTTGATATATACTTTAAAGTATCTCTTATAACAATTGCTTGTTCAAACTTTAACTGTTTTGAATAAAGTTCAATTTCTTTTTTCAGTTGGTCAATTAGTTTTTTATTTTTACCTTGCAAAAATAAGATAACATTTTTGATGAGATTGTCATATATTTCTTTTACTTCTTTTTGTTTTTCTGGTTCAGAAGCAGAAATACATGGTGCAACACATTGTCTTGTCTGATAATAAATACAACTTAAAAAATATTTTTTATACTTTGGATCAAAAAACTTTGTTGAATCATATTTACACCTACGAATTTTAAATGTTTTTAATATAAATTTAAGTACTGACTTTATCTGTTTAGCAGAGGGATAAGGACCAAAAAATAATACATTTTTTGATTTTTGTTTTAACAAAACATATTCTTTATATCTTATAAAACTTATTCGTGGGAACGGTTCATTTAAGTCTATTTTAAGCATTAAATATGATTTATCATCTCGCCAAACAATATTGTACTGTGGTTGGATTTCTTTTATAAATTTTTGTTCTAACACTAACGCTTCTTTTTCAGAAGCACAAACAATATAATCAATATTTGTTATATTATGAAACATTGTAGAGACTAATCTAAAATCTTCGTTCTTTACAAAATATGACTTTATTCTTGAAGCAAGATTTTTTGCTTTACCAATATAGACAATTTTTCCTGTATTATCCCGCATAAAATATACACCTGGAAGTTTAGGAATATTTTTAATCTGGGATATAAGGTTTTCTTCATTCATAGTTGGTTAATTAAAATAAGAGATGTATTGGCTAATAAATTTACCAATAATTTTTGTCTCTTCAATTTTAAATAAGTATGAACATAAAAGATAAAAAAGTACACCAAAAAATATACCAAAAAAAGTAATCAAAACATTGTTTTCAAACACTGATTTAAACAAAATTAAAAATATAATAAACAGAATGTTAACAAAAAAAATTTTTATAAAAAAATTTTTCAATATCGAAAACACACCTGTTTTAATTCTTGGTTCCATCTTTAAAAATAACAATACAGTTGCAACAGTTGAAGATATAGAAGTAGCTAAAGCGAGTCCACCTACTGCTAAAAATTGCATCAAGATAATGTTTAAGATGATATTCAATATCAATGTATAAAAAGCAATTTTTACAGGACATTTTGTGTTTTTTAATGCATAGAAAACACTTATAAATATTTTTGAGAAAGAAAAAGATAACAGTCCTAACGAATAAAAAGCTAAACAAGAATAAGTCATTGAAGTAGCTTGTTGTGTGAAATTTCCTCGTTCAAACAAAGTTTTTACTATTGGTTTACCTAAAATTATAAGCCCAATTGCTGCTGGCAAAATAAAAAATGTTATATTTCTTATTGAATGAATCAATGTGTGTTTAAGCTCATCATAATTATCAGATACTGCTTCAGCAGACATCTGTGGTAGTGCAACAGTTACTGTAGATATTGCAAACAAAGCAAGCGGTAGTTGCATCAATCTGTTTGAATAATACAATGCTGTAACAGAACCTTCTTTTAAAAACGAAGCACATAATGTGTCAACTAAAGCGTTTATTTGGTCTGTTGAAAACCCTATAATTATTGGGATAAATAAAAAATACATTTTTTTAATTTCAGGTAAACTTAAATAATAAAAAATTTTCGTTAATTTTAACTTAATCTCATATTTGTTTCTTACCATTAGATAATTTATTGAAAATTGTAATACTCCGCCAGCTAACACACTTATAGCTAAACCATATACTCTTTCATGGTCAGGTAATGAATATGCTATAAGTAAAACAAATATAATTTCTGTAATACTTAAAGATGAAGATGACATTGCTGGAATAAAAAATATCTTTAAACAATTGAGTATACTCAACCACAAAGCAGAAAAACAAATCAGTATCATATAAGGAAACATTGTTTGTAATAATTTTGAAGTTAACAAAATTTTTTCCTGAGGAAAACCCCAGGTGATAAGTTTTGTTATAGGTAAAGCGAATGTTATACCTATAATTGTTATTATTCCTAACAAAACAAACATTACTGTAGATACAGCAGAGATAAACTCTTCAACTTTTTGTTTTTGTTCTTTTTGTAAAACCTCGCTGAAGACAGGAACAAATACTGCATTTAGTGAACTTTCACCAAATAACCGACGAAATAAATTCGGTATTCTGAACGCTGCATAAAAAGTGTCTGCATAAAATCCTGCTCCAAATAAACTTGCAACTAACATATCACGAAAATATCCTAGTATCCGAGACACCATTATACCTAATGAAACAGCACTTATATTTTTAAATATCAAATGTTTTTTTTCCATAATTATTGATTTTTAACAAAAAATATTTTAATTAACATTTTGTTAGATATTAACAAAAAAATATAAAAGGAGAACAAAAATGGCACAAACTAAAAGCAAAAGGCATAAATCAGCACTAAAAGAATTACGTAAATCTTTAAAACGTAGACAACGTAATTTGTTATTAAAAAATAAAATTAAACAATTAAAAAAACAATTAACAAAACTTATCCAAGAAAAAAAACCTGACGAAGTTAAAAAAACATTAGCACTTTTCTATAAAGCAGTTGATAAAGCTGCAAAAGTACATTATATACACAAAAACAAAGCTGCAAGATTGAAATCCGCTGCAGCAAGACAAGTTGCTAATTTCCTATCTACAACTGCTTAAATTAAGATTCATTATAAATTTGTGTAAGTTTTAAAATACAATTTAATAAAATATCTCTTTTATTTGTAGATATAGTTTTTAGTTTTACATCTGTAGTTTGGATTTCTTTCATTATACGATATACTTTTTGCAAAGGTATTTTTTTAAATATAAAATTCTTTCTAAAATATTTATAGATATAAGTCAAAATTTGTATCTCATTTACTTTATTAGAGATCAACTTATTCAACAAATCAAAATTTTGTTTAACATCATTGTTAACTATTCCGTTAACTAACTGCTGAATTTCAGAAAATTCATACTCACTACAACATTTTATCACATCTTCTTCAGAAACAACTTTTTTATCTGTAATAAAATATCTCAATTTTTCAATTTCGTTCAATAATAACCATAGATCATTATTTACATATTCACACAACAATTCTTTAGCTTGTTCTGTTAATTCAAAATCAATTTTTTTAGGTATAAACTCAGTAATAATTTCTTGTTTTGTTAAATTTGGGAAATCTACAGCTACACAGTTAGCAAAAAAGAAACTAAGTGATGGTTCAGTTTTTTCTTTAGCAAAAATTTTTTCTTCATATAACAAAAACAAAAAATTTTCGCCATTGTATAATTTTAAAAAATCTACAATTTGTTCTTTAAAACTTTTCTTAGTTGTATTAAAATAACGTACTACAATAACCACTGTTTGGGTAAACAAATTCATTGTAGGAACCATTTTTATAATATCTTCAACATCAATTTCCCAAGAATAAATTATTTCTTTTACCGCATTCTTCAGTTTTGAAATTACCAAATTAATGGTTTCTAACATATAATAACTATTTTCTCCGTAGAAGAAAAAAATTTTATGGTTGTTTATAATTTTATTTATGTTTTTTACAAACTCTTTATGATTATATTCCATATTTTTTAAATTTTTATGGTACTTTTTTATATGAACGTCCTGA
>CAZFSG010000018.1:0-24640 GCA_964521665.1 uncultured Elusimicrobia bacterium | reverse complement strand
TTGCAACAAGCTTGTTGTTGCACTTCTTTTGTAATTTCACCTGCACATTCACATTTAGAACAAATCACATTTTTAGCAAACCAAGGCTTGCTGCTACAAAATAGATAAAAATTGTAGTCGCAAAGATTGTTTTGCTTTATTTTAGCTGAGCAAGGTCTACAACTACAAATAATATCCGCAAGCTAAAGCCTGCGGCAACCAAAATTATAAATCCGCAATACTCCAATTTTTTAATATACTGTTTTCTGTATCAACTTCTTAAGTTCTTCAGGATCTGAAGAATAAGACATTGCCTCCTCATAAGTTACTAATTGTTTTTGATAAAGTTCAGCTAATGCTTGATTCATAGTTTGCATACCAAACTTTGCACCTGTCTGCATAAGAGTATAGATCTGTTCGGGTTTCCCTTCACGAATTAAATTTCTTACTGCAGGCGTTGCAACTAAAACCTCACATGCTAAAACTCTGCCTTTACCTGAAATATGAAGTAACAACTGTTGTGATAACACTGCTTGTAACACAAAAGATAGTTGAACACGAACCTGTTGTTGTTGATGCGGTGGAAATACATCTATTATACGGTTTATTGATGACACAGCATCTGGTGTATGCAATGTAGCAAAAACTAAATGTCCTGTTTCTGCAATAGTTAACGCTGCTTGTATGGTTTCTAAATCGCGCATCTCACCAATAAGGATTATGTCCGGATCTTCTCGTAACACATATTTTAATGCAGTTGCAAAACTTTCTGTGTCAGTTCCTATTTCACGTTGATTAATTATACATTTATTATGGTGAAAAAGGTATTCAATCGGATCTTCAATTGTTATAATATGTGCTTCTCTGTGATTATTTATATAATTTATCATTGATGCTAAAGTTGTAGTTTTACCCGCACCTGTAGGCCCTGTAACCAAAACAAGACCTCGTGGTAAATTAACAAGGTTAAACACAATTTTAGGAAGACGTAACTCTTCAAAAGTAGGTGGTGTTGTTGGTATAGCTCTTAACGCAGCTGCAACAGTCCCTTTTTGACGAAACACATTCATTCTTATTCTTCCAATTTCTTTTACACCAAAAGAAACATCAAGTTCGTTTGTAGTTTCAAACTTTTCTTTTTGTTTATCTGTTAGCACAGAATAAACTAATTTTTGACATAAATCAGGTGTAAGTTTACCATAGGGTGTAGGAACTAGTTTACCATCAATACGTAACATTGGTGGTAGTCCAGACGTTAAATGTAAATCAGAAGCGTTCTTTTCTTTCATTAAAAACAGTAGGTTTTCTATTGTAAGTGTTTGTTCCATATCCACCTCCATACCATTCGTACATAAGTAAATTATTGCTCTTCAGAAACTTCTTCACTTACAGTAACACGAAGAACTTCTTCTATTGTTGTAATACCAGAAAGCATTTTATACAGTGCTGATTGTCGTAATGTTCTCATTCCATTTCTTATTGCTGCTTTTTTTATTTCAATATCAGAAACATTTTTTAATATAAGTTCTCTTATTTCATCATTAACTTCCATAACTTCATATACTCCAATCCTTCCTTTATATCCTTCATTACATTTCTCACATCCTGTTCCTTTATATAATGTAACAACTTTTTGTCCTTGTACCATCTCATCAGTTACACCTAATGGATACAATTTTTCTACGGACACTTGATATGCTTGTTTACAATTTGGACAAATTCTACGTACTAACCTTTGTGCTACAACAAGTGTCAATGTTGAAGATATTAAAAACGGGTCAATACCCATATTTTGTAGTCTTGTGACAGCAGAAGGTGCGTCGTTAGTATGCAATGTTGAAAATACAAGTTGGCCAGTTAATGCTGCTTGGACAGCAATTTTTGCAGTTTCAGTATCACGTATCTCACCTACTAAAATTATATCAGGTGCTTGACGAAGAAATGCTCTTAACCCTGTTGCAAAATCTAATCCCACTTCAGGATTCACATTTACTTGTGTAATTCCTGGCAGTAAATATTCAACAGGGTCTTCTATAGTCATAATATTTACTTCGGGACGATTCAAAGTTGCTAACGCAGAATATAAAGTAGTTGATTTTCCTGACCCTGTAGGTCCTGTAATTAATATTAACCCGAATGGTAATTTTATTGCCTTCATAAAAAGTTCAAGTGTATCAGGTTCAAAACCTAACTTGCTTAGATCTAAACACAAAGCTGATGAATCAAGAATTCTTAACACTGCTTTCTCACCATATACTACAGGAAGTATTGAGACACGAAAATCTATTTCTCTATTATCAATTATCATTTTTATTCTACCATCCTGCGGTTTTTGTTTTTCTGTAACATCAAGTTTTGACATAATTTTTATTCTTGCGATTACAGCATCGTATATATTATGAGGGAAAAAAGCTTCTTCACGAGTAACACCATCAATTCTGTATCTTAAACGACATTTTTTCTCAAACGGTTCTAAATGTATATCAGATGCTTTTTTACGAACAGCTGTTATAATTATATTATTTGTAAGTTTTATAATAGGTTCTTCTTCAGCAAGTTTTTTAACTGCTTCTTCTGTTTCAACAATTTGTTCAACTTCAATATTTGTTTGTTTACTTTCAAGTTCAGTTATTGCTTTCTCAACTTCAACTGTTTCTTCTTTTAACAGATATTTTCTAATCATTTCTTTAATCTCGTTCAACGATGCAATAACTACTTTTATGTTTAACCCAGTTGAAACTTTTATATTATCAACTATAAATATGTTGTAAGGATCAGGAATAGCGACTGTCAAGGTGTTAGTTTTTTTATCATACTTAACTGGGAAAACATTATTTTTTTCAATAAATAATCGTGGTAACATATTTATAACAGATTCATCAATTTCTATTTCTGAAAGATAAACAAATTCAAGTCCTTGTTGTCGTGCTAAAAATGATAAAAGTACATCTTCAGAAATATATCCAAGATTAACAAGAATACTACCTATTTTTTGGCCAGTTTGTCTTTGTAAAACTAACGCTTCTTCAATTTGTTGTCTAGTAACAATTCCTGCCGAAACTAACATTTCACCTAATTTCATAATATTATCTCTTTAATAGGGTAGCCGCAAGATTTATCTTGCGTATTACTATTTCGCACCTTAAAAGGTGCGACTACTATCCTTAATTGCTACTCTTGTATTTCATCAGCAAATGTGTTTTTTAATACTTCTTCCACAGTTGTGATTCCTGCTAGCAATTTTTTAAGTGCTGCTTCTCTTAAAGTTAACATACCATTTTGTCTTGCAACTTGTTTTATTTCAAAATGTGTTGCTTTTTTTAATATAAGTTCTTTAATACTTTCGTTACAATCTAATACTTCAAAAATACCTGTCCTTCCTTTGTAGCCACCTTGACATTTGCTACATCCTTCTCCTTTATAAATAACTACTTCCTGTTGATTTTTTACCATTTCAGGTGTTACACCTAAAGGTATCAATTGCTGTAACTGAACTTTATATTGTTTTCTGCAATTATTACATACTTTTCTAACAAGTTTCTGAGATATAACTAAAGTCAAAGTTGATGCAATAAGAAACGGTTCTACCCCCATGTTTATAAGTCGTGTTATAGCTGAAGCTGCATCGTTTGTATGTAAAGTTGAGAAAACTAAATGTCCGGTAAGTGCTGCGTTTATTGCTATTTCTATTGTTTCTTTATCTCTTATTTCACCAACCATTATTATATCGGGATCTTGACGAAGAAATGCTCTTAATGCAGCTGCAAATGTTAACCCTACTTTTTCGTTAACATTAACCTGGTTTATTCCGTACAAAACTGCTTCAACCGGATCTTCTACTGTCATAATATTCACATCAGGAGTGTTTAATACATTTAATGCAGAATACAAAGTTGTGGTTTTACCAGAACCTGTTGGTCCTGTGACAAGTATCATTCCATAGGGTTGTTTTATTGCACGTTCAAAAAGTTGTAGTTGGTCTTCTTCAAACCCTAATTCTGTCAAAGGTAAAGTTAATGCTTGTGCATCTATTATTCGTATACAAACTTTTTCACCATGCGCTGTTGGCACAACTGAAATACGTAGGTTAATAGGCTTGCCGTTATATGAGACTCTTACTCTACCATCCTGAGGTTTTCTTCGTTCAGTAATATCCATTTTGCCCATAACTTTAATTCTTGCAACTATTGATTGTAACAACTTTTTTGGCAAAGGTTTTTGGTCATGAAAAACACCATCGATTTTATATCGTATACGAACTTGTTTTTCCTGCGGTTCTATTAATATATCAGAAGCCTTATGATTCAATGCTTCTTCAATAATATAATTTACTGCTTTTACAACAGGTACTGCATCAGTCTCAATTTTAAGTTCAGGAATCTCTTCTTCGATTACTTTTGCTTCACCTGAACTAAACTCTGTTTCTGCTTTCTTTTCAATTTCTTCAATAGATTCTTTTTTCTCATAGTACTTATTTATTGCTTCTAAAATTTCGTTTTTTTTACTCACAACTACCTTTATATTACATTTTGTTATTTCTTTCAAAGTATCAATAGCGTAGAGGTCTAATGGGTCACACATTGCAATTGTAAGCGTATTTGTGTTTTTATCAAATTCTATTGGTATTAATTGAAAAGTTTTAACAATACGTTCAGGGACTAAAGATAAAACACTTTGTGGTATTTCACCATATTCTGAGATAGAAACGTATTGTATATTAAACTGTTTTGCAAGAACTGCAAACAAAAGTTCTTCATTAACAAAGCCTAATTCTAAAAGTACTTCTCCTAATTTTTGACCAGTTTTTTTCTGTTGTTCTAAGGATTGTTGTAGTTGTTGGGGAGTAATTATTCCTAATGAAACAAGTAGATCACCTAATTTTCTATGTGGAGAAATAACTTCCATGTTTTTTTTAAAAACGATATTTATTTTTAACAAATCTTACAACTTCTTTTGGCACAAACTTTGTTACATCACCTTTATACAAAGCTATTTCTTTTACCAAACTTGAGGATAAATATACCCATTTGTAATCCGGCATAAGATAAATTATTTCTATTTCAGGATACATTTTACGGTTAGTTAAAACCATTTGAAACTCATAATCAAAATCAGACACTGCTCTTAACCCACGTAAAATTATGTTTATCTTTCTTGTTCTAAGATAATCTACTAACAATCCATCATATTTATCTACAAAAACATTTCTTAATTTCCTATTTTTAATAATTAAATTTAACATTTCAACACGTTCTTCAACACTGAAAAAAGGTCGTTTGTTAATATTTTGAATAACTAAAACAATAACCTTATCAAAGATTTTGTTTGCTCGAATAATTAAATCAAGATGACCATTTGTTGGTGGGTCAAAACTACCTGGATATACAATTGTGTTAGTATTCATAGATGAATTATGATACAAAAAAATTATTTATTTTTCAATGTTTTCAAAATACTCCTTTGCAAACTTAACAGCTTCCTTCTTTGTTACAATTTTACCTAAAAGTTGGAGTTCATATATATATTTTAAAATTTTACCAACTAAAGGTCCTTCTGGAATTTTGAATAATCTCATTACATCATAGCCTGTTAATAATCTTGGTAAGTTACTTTTTCTAATATATTCCTCATATTTTTGTAACACAAAATTTTCAAACTTTACAAATTCGTTTATTGAAGAACAATTTTTGATATATTTTTTCCGTATTCTCAAAGGAATAACTTCGTAGGATAACCTGTCCGCTAAAGAAAATAATATAAGATATATTAAATTTCCTTCCAACTCACGGAATAATCTCAAATATGCACGTTCAGTAAGATTTTCCTTATTATTGTACAAACTTCCTAACCTCATATGATTTTTTATAACATTAGTTATTATTTGAATCTCTTTGTTTGACAATTTCAATTTTTGTAGAGCAGTTTTTGCAATCTCTACCGATTTCTCCTCATGATGAAAAAACCTTATTCTGTTACCCTCTTTAGTTACAACAAACGGTTTTCCAATATCGTGAAATAATACGATGTATTTTAAAATATATTCTTTCTTAAAAATTTCTGTATTTATTTTTTTGTACCAATTTGGGAAAAATTTTCTTATGTTTAATAACACATCTTCTATACTTTTATATGCAAGTTTTGTATGTTGCCATAAACCTTCTTTATGAAAATAAAATTTTTTAAACTGTGTATTTTTACCTTTGATCTTCAAAATTTTTATTTCAGGAATAACCTCATCTATAATTTTATATTTATCCATCCATTCTAACACATTATACGAAACTGAATTAAAAATTTTTTTTAGTTCATAATTTATTCTTTCTTTTGCAACAGTTGATAAAAGATGTCTATTTTTTGATGCTAATAACTCAGTATTTTTCTCAGGTTTAAATCCTAAACACATTAACCTTGCTAACCTCAAAATTCTTAACGGGTCAGATATAAAACTGTTTTTGTTTACAACACGCAATGTTTTGTTTTTGATATCCTTTAAAGCAACACCAGTATAATCAATCAAATTTTTTTTAATAATATCTAATTTTTTATAAGTTAAATATTTTATAAAATCATCAAGTTTTATACACAATGTGTTTATTGTGAAATCGCGTCGTAAAATATCATCTTCAAATTTTTCATATGTGGAAAAATCTAAATTTATAACATATTCATCATTTTTTATAACACTTCTATAAATTTTATTTTCATTATCTAAAATAACAAAAGGAATTTTATGTTTTAGGACAACTTTTTTTAACAAATTAAGATCAAGTGGATACAAAAGTATATCTATATCAAGTTCATCTGAACATATTATTTTTTTATTTAACAATATGTCCCTTAAAATACCACCAACAATATAAACTGTCTCAAAATTTTTTTTGATGTCATTTAAAACTTTAAATAGTTTATTGTAGTTCATAATCTCCATTTTCATATATATATAAAATTTTATCACAAAAATATTCAGCTAAATTTTTGTCATGAGTAATAAACAAATATGAAAACTTAAACTTCTCTTTGAGTTCTGAAAAAAAGTTTAACATCTGTGCCTGTAGTGAAATATCTAAAGCAGAAAGTGGTTCATCTAAAATTATAAGTTTTGGATTTAACGATAAAACCATAAGTATTGCAACTCTTTGTCTTTGTCCTCCTGAAAGTTGATGAGGATACATGTTAAGTATATTTTTAGGCAATCTTGCAATTTCTAAAAGTTCTTCTATTCTTGAGTTTAAAATTTGGTTATCAACCTTTTGTTTGTTTAAAACAAAATTTTGTTTTATTCTTTCTTTTAACAAAAACTTTATTGACAATTTTGGATTTAACATAGAATATGGATTTTGGAACAACATTTGCAATTTTGTTGCAAACTCTTCTTTTGAATAACTTTTTATACTTTTTCCTTCAATTAATACTTCGCCGGTATCTGGTTGCTCTATCCTTGATATAATTTTTACCAAGGTAGTTTTTCCGCAACCACTTGGTCCTAAAATTCCTAAAGAAGTATTATAGGATAAAGAAAACGATATGTTTTTAAGTACAGTTTTTTTTGCAACTTCAATTTGTAAAAAAGTTGAATATATAGAATAGGATTTACTTATATTTTTTACTTCTAATAAAAACTGGCTCATTTTTATTTACACGCTGTATAAAAGCTACATTATATCATTCAACTATTAATGGTTGGCTACTCAATGTTATCTTTCATATAAAAAACATTTTACTTTTTGTCCTTTAATAGAATAAAATTCTGGTTTTTCTTCTTCACACCTTTTAATTTTTTTCAGACACCTGTTTAAAAATATACATTTTTCAAAAATAAAATCTTGATCAGATAAATCTGGCAACTCATATGGTATTGTAGGTAATTTTTGTCCTTTCTTTGTTTTATCTGCATAACAAGAAAACAAGAATTGTGTATATGGATGTAAAGGATTGTAAAAAATTTGTTTTGTAGGACCCACTTCCAAAATTTCACCTGCATAAAGAATGTAAACATAATCAACATAGTTTTTTATAATGTTAATATCATGTGTGATTAAAACCAATGCTGTATCAAACTTTTCTGTCATTTCTACTAACAATGATAAAATAGATTCTTTTAATGATGCATCTAACGCAGTTGTTGGTTCATCAGCAATAAGAATCTCTGGACGGTTTGCTATTGCAGTTGCTATACATACTCTTTGTATTTGTCCTCCTGAAAGTTGGTGTGGATATTTTTTATATATAATTTCAGGTTCAAAAAGATAAACCTGTGCAAACAATTCTATAACTTTATCATAACATTCTTTTTTGGTTATTCGTGGATTATGGTTTTTTATAACTTCAGCAACCTGCTCTCCAACACAAATTACTGGATTTAATGCTGTAAACGGATCTTGAAATATCATATTGATATGAAACCCGCGAATATGAGACATCGTTTTTTCATCTAAAGTATGAATATCGTATTCAATCCTATCTTCTTTCTCAATTTCTTCAGTAAATATTATTGATACAACTTGATGAGTTTTATCATCACATTTTTTTATTGGATAAAAATTTATATTACCAAAATATGACGTAATTCTTTTATCATTAAGAAGAAGAACTGTGTTTGCTAAAGTTGTTTTCCCTGAACCTGATTCTCCTACTATCGCTATCTTCTGTCTACTATACAACTCAAGATTAATATTACGTAGAACAAAATATGGGATATCCTTTATTTCAAAACTTACTTCAAGGTTTTCTATATGTAAAACTAAATCTTGCTTCATTTTGGTAAATAAATTTTTTAGTGTTCTCTTTCTTTCGGACTCAAATATATCCTTAACCCTTCACCTAATAGGTTAAACCCAACAACTGTTAAAAATATCGCTATGCCAGGAAATAAAGAAAGCCACCACGCAATATAAATATAATCCTTCCCTGAAGTTAAAATATTTCCCCAAGAAGGATGTGGTGGTTGAACACCTAAACCTAAAAATGACAATGCTGACTCTGTCAAAATTGCTGATGCTATACCTAAACTAAATGTAACAACAATTGGTACTAAAACATTAGGCAAAATATGTATAAATAAAATCCTTGAAGAGGAAAAACCAGCAAGTTTCGCTGTTAACACAAACTCTAAATTTTTTATTTTTAATACTTCAGCACGAACATATCTTGTAAGTGATGGCCATGAAGTTAAACCAATAACTATCATAATATTATAGATACTTGGTTTAACAAATGCTATAACTAATAGTATCAAAAAAAATGTTGGAAAACATAACATTATATCAACAATTCGCATAATAATATTGTCAATAATTCCACCATAATAACCACTTATAAGTCCTAATATTGTCCCAATTATAACAGCAATTGATATTGAGATAAATCCAACTGATAGAGACACTCTTGTAGCAAAAACCATCCTTGAGAAAACATCTCTACCAAGTTCATCTGTTCCAAAAAAATGTTGAAATGATGGAGGTTTCAATCTTAAGTTAAGATTTTGTTCATATGGATTATATGGTGAAATTACTGGAGCAAAAATTGCTATAAAACAAAATAATAATACAATTAAAATACCAAAAATAAGTTGTTTATTCATTGTTTTTAACCTATTTGTATTTTACTCGTGGGTCAACTATTATATATAAAATATCAGCTAAAAAATTTCCTAATAAAGTTAAAAACGCTGTTATCACACTTATCCCCATTATCAATGGATAATCTCGGGAAACTATCGCTTCGTATCCTAATCGTCCCATACCCGGATAGGCAAAGATAGTTTCAAATATAAAGCTGCCACCAATAATGTCAGGTAAAGATAAACCTAAAATTGTTATAACTGGTATCAAAACATTTCTAAATGCATGAAAAAAAACAATTTTGTTTCTACTACATCCTTTACTTAAAGCAAATTTTATATATTCGCTATTAAGTTGTTCAATCATACTTGCACGAATGTATCTTGTAAGACCTGCTATTCCACCAAACGCTGAGATCAAAACTGGTAGAACCAAATGTTTTATTATATCAAAAACTTTTCCAATAAATGGTAAGTAATCAAAATTGACACTTCTTAATCCTGATATTGGCAAAATATGTAGTTTTATTCCGAAAAGTATCATACAAAGTATTGCTAACCAATACTTTGGTACAGAGTATCCTAAGAAAACAAAAAATGATATTATTTTATCAACAAATTTATTTTGGTACATTGCTGCAAGTATACCGAATAGGCATCCAAAAATAAATATCAAACTTAATGATAAAACATTTAAAACCAAAGTTGCTGGAAGTCGGACAAAAATTTTTTTTATCACAGGTTTACCATCTTTAAATGAATTTCCAAAATCAAGTCTTACAAACCTTTTAAACCATTCAAAATATCTTATATGAATAGGTTTGTCCAAACCATACAGTTTTACAAGTTTTTGTTTTGCTTCATAAGAAATCTTTGTAGAAAAATCTAAAACATCATGTGGTTTGCCAGGAGAAATGTTTATTACAACAAAAGTAACAAAACTTATACCGATAAAAGTTATACTAAGAATTATCAATCTTTCGATGACAGTTTTTATCATAAATTGTTGTATATCAAAAATAAAAAGTTTTTTCTATATATTGAAAACAAAAAACAATTTTTTTAACATATTCAAAATATGAAACCAAAAATTTTTGTGTTAATTTTTATATCTTTGTTCACTATCGCCTGCCCACAACAAATTCAACAACAAAATAATATTTCTGTTAAACCTTTTGTAGGTAAACCTGAATATGTCCGTGGAATACATTTATCAGCATGGGTTGCTGGGTTAAATAGTTACAAAAAACGTTTTGAACCATACTTATCAAGAGATAAACTAAATACAATTGTTATTGCTATAAAAGAATATAAAGGTCAAGTTTATATACCTATTAATGAAGAAATTAAAAAAAAATATAACACACCTGTTATACCTATCCCAAAAATTGAAAATTATCTATATGAACTAAAATTAAAAGGTGTGTATCCAATTGCAAGAATTGTTGTGTTCAAAGATAACCACTTATCAAAAAATTTCCCTCACCTTGCTGTTAAAACTCCCGAAGGTTCTATATGGAAAGACTATAAAGGTATTTCATGGACTGATCCTTACAACAAAGAAGTGTGGCAGTATAACATAGATATTGCAAAAAGTGCAATTGAGTTAGGATTTGAAGAGATACAGTTTGACTATGTTCGTTTTCCTTCCGATGGTAACACAAAATTGTGTAGGTATTCACAAAAACACACTTCATTAACTGCTACTGCAACATTAGTAGAATTTTTACTTTACGCAAAACAACAATTATCACCAACACCTATTTCAATAGATGTCTTTGGTTTAACCCCGTCCGTAAAGCATGATATGGGTATTGGTCAAAGATTTATCCAAATAGCAGAAGTTGTAGATTATATTTCTCCTATGATGTATCCCTCACATTATAGAAAAGGTGAGTATGGTATTGCTGATCCGAACAAAGAACCATACAAAACTGTGTTTAGAACAGTATCTGACGCAAAAAAACTTTTAGGCGAAAATTATTATAAACTCCGTCCTTATTTACAAGATTTTTCTTTAGGATATAAATATGGTGTTAATGAAGTTAAAGCACAGATTAAAGCATGTTATGATAACGGTGTTTTTGAGTGGCTATTATGGGATCCAAAATGTAAATATACTTTAGAAGCAATTGAAGAAATGACAAGATCTACACCTAAAAATTATGAATTAGAAAAATCTACTCAACCAACAATTGAGTAAATCTATGAATTCTATAGTAATAATTTTGACTTTATACTTTTCCTTAATGTTACTAATCGGATTTTGGTCTAGTAGAAAAATTAAAGATACAACTGACTTTTTAATTGCAGGACGAAGATTAGGATTAGTTTTAGCAACTGCAACAATGTTTGCAACATGGTTTGGTGGTGAAAGTGTAATAGGTACTGCAGGTACAGTTTATAAACAAGGTTTATATGGAATTATTTCTGACCCGTTTGGTGCAAGTTTAGCTTTGATTTTAGCAGGATTGTTTTATGCAGCAGCATTCAGAAGATTAAACCTTCTTACAGTTGTTGACATTTTCGAAAAATTTTATTCACGGAGATTAGAAATTTTAGCAACAATTTTGATGATACCGGTATATATTGCATGGCTTGGTGCACAAATTGTTGCTACAGGTTTAACCTTTAGTACATTTACAAATATAGAACCTAATTTAGGTATGTTAATTGCAGGCGGTGTCATAGTTATTTATACAATATGTGGTGGCATGTGGGCTGTAACATTGACAGATTTTGTTCAAATGTTGATACTTATTTTAGGTATAATAACAATTTTTCCTTTTGTTATAACAGATGCTGGCGGAATAAAAAACGTTATTTCATCAACTCCAAAAGAATTTTTTATAATCTTTCCTCAAACAAAAAATTTTTCAAGTTGGCTTACTTACTTTGGTAAATGGTCTATGTTAGGATTAGGTTGTGTAGTTGGCCAAGATCTTATTCAACGTTCGTTATCAAGTAGAACAGAATCTATTGCAAGATGGTCATCTATATTAGCTGGCATAATTTATTTTATTATGGGAATAATAATTATATTTATCGGTTTATCTGCAAGATTTGTTATACCAAACTTAGAACATTCTGAACTTTTAATTCCCACACTTGCAAATAAATACTTGGCAGGAATACACCAATTTTTGTTTGGAATATTTATCTGTGGTTTGATTGCAGCAATAATGAGTTCAGCAGATAGTTCTCTTTTAGCAGCAACATCTTTGTTTACAAACAATATTATAGCAAAAAGTTATCCAAATATCTCAAAAAAAGCATTTTTGTTATTAAATAGAATTGCAACTATTGTCATAACATTGTTAGCAGTAATAATTGCAATTTATGTAAAGCAAGTGTACAACCTAATGGTGAACAGTTGTACAACATTACTTGTTTCAATTTTTGTTCCTACATCAGTTGCATTGTTTTTCAAAAAATTTGTAAATACAATATCTTGTTGGTGTTCAATGTTAGGCGGGTTTTTTGTATGGATAGGATACATTTTTCTAACAACAGGAAAGTTTGTAATTGATGATACTACAATGAATATCTTTTATCAAGCAGGATCTTTAGGATTTTTAACTTCACTTTTAATGTATTTGGCACCAATAATTTTATTTAAATCTCATTTAAAGAAAATTTTTTAATAACTATGTATTGAGGTCCTTGTGGATGAAGGATACTTTGAAAAAATGTGATATTATCAATTTTATTTTTACCTAAATCAATATTTTTATATTTCTCTATATAAGTTTTTATCTCATTAATATCAGTTAATTTTTTAACTCTCCCAATTGTAAGATGTGCAGTAAATTCTTTATTTTCTTTTGGGAAATCAAATTGAGAAAGTTTTTCTTCAACAAAGTTTGCTATAGAAGATAAACTTTTCGTTTCATCTTTTATTCCTATCCATATAACACGAGGGGAATTAATATTTGGGAAAACGCCCATTTCTTTTACTTCAACTTCAAAACTTTTGATATATTTTGCTACTTCAGATAAAACTTTTTCCACTATTTCAACTTGATTTTCTTTTATTTCACCTAAAAATTTTATTGTTATGTGCAAATTTTCTTTTTTTACCCAAGAAATTTTGTTGTTTTTTACTTCTTGTGTTGTTTTTAATAAAAATTTATTTACTGCATCAATAATATGGTCTTGTAATGCAACTGCAATAAATGTCCTCATCTTAAGTCCTTAATCAGTTTTTGTCTCAACATTTCTAAAGCAGAATTTACAGCTTGTTCTTTAACTTCTAACCTTCCCCCTAAAAACCTAAAACATTGTGTAAAAAATTCTTTACCATCATAAACACAAATCCATACTGTACCAACAGGTTTTTCTTTTGTTCCACCAGTAGGTCCTGCAATACCTGAAATTGAAATACAATAATCTGCACCAACAAGTGTTTTTAATCCTATACACATCTCTTTAACAGTTTGTTCTGAAACAGCACCATAAGTTTCTAAAGTTTCTTTTTTAACATTCAAAATTTTTTCTTTAAGAAAATTAGAATATGTTACACAACCACCTAAGAAGTAAAAAGAACTGCCAGCAACATTTGTAATTCTATTTGCTAAAAGTCCGCCTGTACAAGATTCTGCAACTGCAAGTGTCTTTCTATGTTTAGCAAGTAAGGGACCAATGACTTGTTCTAAAGTTTGATTATCTTCACCATAAATAGCATTTGATAACCCAGCATTTTTGAAACATTCATAAATATGATCTTTTATTAAAGTTAGCTCTTCGTCTACTTTAAGTTCATCATGTCCATATATAGCTACTTTAACATCAACTATATTAAGATGTGGCAAAATAGAAAATTCTGTTTCAGAAGAATATTTTTGTTCTATTTCAAGGACTGGTTTTATTATTTCTTCAATTTTTGATTCTGGAATATTACATATATGAAAAATTTTTTCTTTGTATACTCTTGTCTGAAATTTTTTTAAATCTTTTAAAACATATTCATCAAACATTGGTTGTAGTTCTCTTGGTGGACCAGGAAGAAGATAAAGAATTTTTTCTTTATTATCTTTTTTAACAACAATTTTTTGTCCAGGTGCATGCCCTATTTTGTTAACCAAAATCTCTGCACCGTCAATAACATATGCTTGTTTTTCAGCAAGGTTTGGTACCTCCTGATTTTTTTCAATAAAATACCTTACTATATTTTCATATATCTCTCTACAAAATACAAGTTTTTTGTTTAACAGTTTTGACACACATTCTTTTGTAACATCGTCTATTGTAGGACCTAATCCACCAGTTGTAATAATTATATCTGAAACATTTAGATGATAACTTAAAACTTCACTTAAAGTTTTTATATCATCAGCTACTGTTGAGGAAAACAGAACTTTTAATCCCAAGGAAAAAATTTTTTTAGATATGTATAAAAGGTTAGTATTAATTTTATCCTTTAGCAATTCTGTACCAACAGATACAACTGAAATTTTCATTTTTGAAAACTAAAAATGGAGAAATTTTATTTTTTAACTTATTATCTACTTTTTTATTTCAATGTACAAAACCTATTTTAGGTAGTTCATGTTTTGGTTCAAGTTTTATCTCACCAAATTTTTCTTCATATTTTTTTATATTTTCTTGTAATGCAGATAAGAACCGTTTTATATGTTGTGGTGAAGTTATTATTCTTGCACGAACTTTTGCTTTAGGCACTTGTGGTTGGATAAAAACAAAATCTATTACAAACTCGTCTTGTGAATGACTTATAATAGCAAGGTTGGAATATACACCTTGTGCTGTTAAATCGTCAAGTTCAATTTGTATTTGTTGCACAGATTCTTTTTTTTCTTCCATATTTTTTTCTCCTTATTTTATTTGAATTTTATTCCAATCATCAATAAATCTTTGTATACCTTTAGTTGTAAGTTCATGTTCTAAAAGTTCATTAATAAGTTTATACGGAACTGTTACCGCATCAGCACCATATTCAGCACTTTTTATTATATGTTCAACATTTCTGACTGAAGCAACAATAACTTTTGTTTTCACATCATACATTTTGTAGACTTGCATAATAGATTTTATTAAATCAGTACCAACCTGACCTATATCATCAAGACGGCCTACAAAAGGACAGATATAATCAACTTCTGCTGCTGAAGCAACTATTGCTTGTTTCAAAGAAAAGATTAAGGTGAACGCTGTTTTAACATTTTTTTGTTTAAGTTCTTTTACTGCTTTTAATCCTTCAGCAGTAATAGGTATTTTTGCAACAATCTGTGGTGAAATTTTTGCAAGTTCTAAACTTTCTTCAACAATTTTTTTGTATTCGGTTGAAACAGGTTCTGCTAAAACAGGAACATCTGCAATCTTACAAATTTCTTCTAAAACTTTTTTTGATTCTTTAAACGCATCAGATTTTATATTAGTCAATTGTTTTGCAAGCAATGTCGGATTTGTAGTTACACCTGAAAGTATCCCTAACTGATGTACATTACTTATTTCTTCAACATTTGCAGAATCTATAAAAATTTTCATAACTTTCTCCTTTCTTTTATTTTTCAAATATTTGATGACATAACATAGTCTATTGTCTTTAAGTTTATTTCTAAAACTTTTTTACTAAAAATTTTTGAAATTGTATTTTTTATAGTCTCTATTTTAACAATATTTGTTTTTTTCACAACAGCAGTTAACATAACAATATTTGAAACTAATGTGGAACCAATTTTGTTTGCAATTTCTGTTGCATTAATTTTTATTATTTCTAAATTTTTAGCATGTGATTTCAAAAATTCTATTATCTCATTTTTTTCTTCTATCAAAGAAGTGTTTAAAAACAAAAATTTTTGTGGCACAAATTTTTTTAAAAATTTTATATACGAAGGCATATTCATTATTGTCATCATAGTTGGTTCTTCTACCACAGGTGAATGAATGAACCTGTCAGAAATTTTTACCATACAGTTTGCAGTCCCACCTCTTACTTCTGCACCATACGATGGATAATATGTTGCAAACTTTTCTTCTTCTATTGCTGAATATACTAAAATTTTTCCCAATGTAAGCACACCTTGGCCACCACTTCCTGCTATAAAAATTTCTTCATACATCTTTGTATACTCCTAACGGAAAAAATTTGACAAGTTCTTCTTCTACCCATTTTATTGATTCTAAAGGTGTCATATGCAACCCTGAAGGACACATTGATAAAATTTCTACTAAAGAAAACCCTTTGTTTTCAATTTGTTTCATAAACGCTTTTTTAATATATGTTTTTGTTTGAATAATATTTTTAGGATTTGTGACTGCTCCTCTTGCAATAAATCTTGTCCCTTCAAGAACCGAAAGTAACTCACAAACTTTTAATGGATACCCATCACGAGAAACTTCTCTTCCATATGGCGTAGTTAAAGTTTTTTGACCTAACAAGGTAGTTGGCGCCATTTGTCCCGAAGTCATACCATAAACAGTGTTGTTTACAAAAATCACAGTTATATTTTCAGACCTATTCGCAGCATGGATTATTTCTGCAGTACCTATTGCAGCTAAATCACCATCACCTTGGTATGTAAAAACGATTCTGTCAGGAAGAACTCTTTTTATACCAGTTGCAACAGCAGGTGGTCTACCATGGGCAGCTTCTGCAACATCAAAATCCCAATAATCATAAGCAAACACCGCACAACCAACCGGTGCAATACCAATTGTTTTTTCTCTTATATTTAGTTCATCAATAACTTCTGCAACCAACCTATGGATAATTCCGTGTCCACATCCTGGACAATAATTATGATGTGTTTCTTTTAAACTTTTTGGTTTTACAAACTTGGTCGGATTCATAAAATTTTTTTAATATTTTCTACAACTTCCTTACTTGAGACTAAACAACCGCCTGAACGTCCATAAAAATATACTTCTGCATTACCATCAACTGCAAGTTTTACATCTTCAATCATTTGTCCTAAACTCATTTCTACAACAAGGAATTTTTTTGTTTTTTTTGCGACATCATTTATTTCTTTATATGGAAATGGCCATAGAGTTTTTGGTCTTATAAGACCTATTTTTAACCCTTGTTGTCTTAATTTATACATTGCTTCAAGTGAGACTCTTGCTGACATACCATACGCTACTATACAAATTTCTGCATCGTCTACATTATAAAACTCAACTCTTACTTCATTTTTTCTTATTTTATCATATTTTTCTTTCAATTTTAAATTATGTATTTCAAGTTCGCCTTCAGCCATAAGTAATGAATGTATTTTTCTTGAAGGTCTGTTTTTTGCACCGTCTAACACCCAACTTTTATCAATTGGTTCATCAAGTTTGACATTTAGTTTTCCTTCATCACTATCTGTATCAAAAACTTCCATCATTTGTCCTAGGTAACCATCAAAAATTATAAGTACTGGATTTCTATATTTTTCTGCAAGCAAAAACGATTCTTTTGCAAACTCGTATATCTCTTTTACACTAAACGGTGCTAAAACAATTGTATAGTAATCTCCGTGTCCACCACCACGAGTGGACTGAAAATAATCTTGTTGAGAACCTGATATATTCCCAAGTCCAGGACCGCCTCGCATAACATTTACTATTACGCAAGGTAGTTCACAACCACAGAGATATGATATCCCTTCTTGCATTAAAGAAATACCAGGTGAGGAAGATGAGGTCATTGCACGTTTACCAGTTAAAGCAGTACCAAAAACCATGTTTATTGCTGCAAGTTCTGATTCTGCTTGTAAGAAAACCTTATTTAATTTTGGGAGTACTTCAGCAAAATATGCAGAAATTTCGTTCTGTGGTGTAATTGGATAAGCGTAGTATGCATCAAGTCCACCATCTATTGCTCCTTCACACAATGCTATATTTCCCTGAAGTATTTTTTTCATTTTTCATAAATCTCAATTAAATAATCTGGACACATAATATAACATCTGCCACAACCTATACATTTTGTTTCATCAACAATTTCTACATATCTGTATCCTAATTTATTGATATTGTTAGACAAAACCAAAATTTTCTGTGGACAATTAACGATACATAATTCACATCCTTTACAATACTCTTTATCTATTTTTACAACAAAAGATTTTTTAGTTGTAGTAGTTGTCATTCAACTTCCTTTTTTGCTTGTTTTAATAAATTTTTAGCATGTTCTATTGAAGAGGTATCTATTTTTGTTCCACTTAACATACGTGCAATTTGTTCTATCTTTCTTTGTTCATCTAACACTTCAACATTTATAATTGTAGTATCTTTTGTTTGATGTTTGCTGACAAGAAAAACTTTATCAGCAAAACATACTATCTGAGGCAGATGAGTTATACAAAATAATTGTTTGTTTTTCAATGATAACAACTTTAGCTTTTTACCAACAGTGAACCCCATTGGCCCACCAATACCTGTATCTACTTCATCAAAGACTAAAACCGAAGTGTTTTCTTTTCTACCTAACACAGTTTTTATTGCAAGCATAATTCTTGATAATTCTCCACCAGAAGCTACATCTTTTAACAACAAAAAAGGACTGCCCGGGTTCATCATTACAAGAAAGTTAACTTTGTCGAATCCTGTAGATGTAAGAAACTCTTTTGTTTGTTGAGAAGTTTCTATTTTTATTTCTAATACTGCTTTTTGTAGTCCAAGAGATAAAAATTCTTTATTTATTTGTTGTTGAAGTTCTTCAGCAGCAATTTTTCTTTTTTTAGAAATCTCTTTTGCAAGATCGATTATTTTATTTTCTAATTCTGAAATTTCTTGGTCTAATTTTTGCAAGTTTTCTGTATTAAAAGAAATTTGTTGTAGTTGTTTTTTTGCTTGTTCATAAAAATTTTTTATTTCTTCTATACTACTTCCGTATTTTCTTTTAAGTTTTTTTATAAGGTCAACTCTATCTACTAAATTGTCAATAAGTTCAGGTGTATAATTTGAAAAAGTTTTTTTATATTCTTCAATTTTTTCTTTCAAAGTCTCAATTTCAGAAAGAGTATTTGAAAACAACTCTTCAGATTGTAGATTTATATATTGAGATAAATTTTGCCAAAGTTTTTGAACAGTAGATGTCTTTTGTTCTATTTCTGAAATATTAAATTTTATTTCAGACAAAATATCTAAAACTTTTTTTGCATTTTTTGCTTTTTGCAATTCTTCTTCAAGTTGTTCATCTTCTTGTGTAAGTTTTGCTTGTTCTATTTCATTTATTTGATATGTCAAAAGATCAGTTTTTTGTTGTAAATTTTTTATCTCATTCTCTAAATTTTCTTTTTCTTCTAATTTTTTCTTATACAAATTATAAAAATTTTTGTAATTTTTTATTAAATCATCTAATCCTGCATATCTGTCTAATACGCTAAGTTGCATATCAGATGAAAGAAGTTTCTGATGTTCATTTTGTCCATGAATATCAACTAAAAAACTTGTAATTTTTTTAACAAAACTTAAAGAAACAAGTTTATCGTTGATAAAACATTTTGACTTGTTTTGTTTATCAATCTCTCTACGAACAACAATTTGTTCATCAGGTTCAATTTCAGCATCTTTAAGCACACTAAAAATCTCTTCATCACAATTTTTTATGTCAAAGATACCAATGATTTCTGCCTTGTCAGAAAAGTTTCCTACTATTGGGACGGATATTTTTTCACCACAGAGGTAGGAAATTGAATCTATGATAATAGACTTTCCTGCACCTGTCTCACCAACAAAAATGTTTAATCCTTCATCAAACTCAAGTATTAAATGTTCTAAAAAAATATAATTTTTAACTTCAAGGTAGGTCAACATAAAAAACTAAAAACAAAATATTCGGAGAGGGTGGGATTTGAACCCACGGTCCCGCTTTTGGCAGGACACACGATTTCCAGTCGTGCCCGTTAAGCCACTCCGGCACCTCTCCATATAATAGTTTATAACTTACTTAACATTTCTTTAACCAACAAAGAAATTTTTTTAAAAGCTAAAAACCTATGAGATAAAGAATTTTTTTCTTCAAAAGACATTTCAGCAAATGTTTTTTCTTTAGGTGGATAATAGAATACAGGGTCGTAGCCAAAACCATTTTGCCCTTTTGGTTCAAAAGTTATATATCCTTCAACTACACCTTTTCTTGTATAACATTTATTTTGTTTTGGTAAATAAATACAAGCTACACATATAAATTTTGCTGTTCTTTTTTCCCAAGGGACACCTTTTAGTTCTCTTAAAAGTTTTTTATAATTATCTTCGTATGTGACAGTATGTTTTTTTGGGTCAGTATCAGCATATCTTGCTGAACAAACACCAGGTGCTCCACCTAAATAATCTACAAACAAACCTGTGTCTTCACTTAATGTAGGAAGACCAACTAAGTTACCAACAAACTTCGCTTTTTTTATAGCATTATCTTTTAATGTTTTTCCATCTTCTTCAATTTCTATTTTTTTATCAAAAAAATCTGAAATTGTATAAAGTTGAATATTTTGCATCTTTAAAATTTCAAAAATATATTTTATTTCTTTTATTTTGTCTTTGTTTTGTGTTGCAAGCACAATTTTTTTTATCATAACTTCAACTCTTTAACTAAATTTTTTATATCTGGTTTTATAGTTTTTATTCTAACTTTTTTTTCAGCTGTTTTTATTGCACAATCTGGATCCTTAAGTCCATGACCTGTAAGAATACAAACTATATCAACATTTTTCTTTTTATCAAAATATCCGTTTTTAACATATTTTATAAGTCCTGCTAAAGATGCCGCAGAAGCTGGTTCTACAAAAATTCCTTCAAGCGAAGATAAAAGATAATATGCATTAAGTATTTCTTTGTCTAAAACAGTATCTATAACACCACCAGACTCATCCCGTGCTTGTTCAGCATATTTCCACGATGCTGGATTACCAATCCGTATAGCAGTAGCTATAGTTTTCGGATTTTTTATCACTCTACCTTTAACAATGGGAGCGGCACCTGCTGCTTGAAACCCCATCATTATAGGAAGTTTGTTTTCACAATCAATATTCAAATTTTTATTTTTAAACTTATAATTTTTTTTACGAAGTTCATAATATTCTTTATATCCTTTCCAATATGCTGTGATATTACCAGCATTACCTACAGGCATAAATTGATAATCAGGAACTTTTTGCAATTGTAGTATAATTTCAACCGCAGCAGTTTTTTGTCCTTCAATACGATGTGGATTCAACGAATTAACAAGTGTTATAGGATAATTTTGCGAAATTTCTTTTGCAAGCTTTAACGCATCGTCAAACAAAGATTCTACTGCAAAAACTTCAGCGCCATGCATTACAGCCTGCGAAAGTTTCCCTAATGCTATAGCACCTTTTGGTATCAAAACAATACAACGTATGTTTGCTTTCGCAGAATATGCAGCTGCTGATGCAGAAGTGTTCCCAGTTGATGCACAAATTACAGCTTTTGCATTGTTCTCTTTAGCTTTTGATATAGCAACAGTCATTCCACGATCTTTAAAAGAACCAGTTGGGTTATCACCTTCATATTTCAGATATATATTTAATTCAACTCCAAATTCTTTTTTTAATTTATGTTCAATATTAACAGCTTTTATTAATGGCGTATTACCTTCATATAAAGTTACAACAGGTGTTTTTTCACTTACAGGTAAGATTTCTCTATAATATTCTATTACTCCGGGCCAAATCGGTTTCATAATTTATAATGAACTTATAAATTCTTTTATTTGTTCAATTTGAGTTTCCGGCGTGAATCTTAATTTTGAAATTTTATCTTTTATTTCTGAAGTTATCAATTCTTTAACAGTAGCTTCGTTTTCTAAAATTTTTTGTTTTGCTTTATGATATAAAGTCATAATAGATTTTAACATAAGATATTGTTTTTTAGCTGAACAATAAGTATCTACAGGATCAAATGCTGATTGATACAAAAAATCTTCTCT
Organism: uncultured Elusimicrobia bacterium; assembly: GCA_964521665.1. Lineage (GTDB taxonomy): Bacteria > Elusimicrobiota > Endomicrobiia > DTEH01 > DTEH01 > JANXDG01. The sequence continues at coordinate 2,207 of CAZFSG010000018.1, read as the reverse complement.
TAACATACGAGCTATTTCTAAAACAAGTTTATCTTGTTCTGATAATGTTTCATATCCTATAAGACGAACAATTTCTTTCAGCTCTGATTCTTTTTGTAAAATAGCCATTGCTTCAGTACGTAATTCTATAAAATCTTCACCAAGGTAAGTTTTATAAAAATCTTCTAACTGATTAACATATAAAGAATAGCTTGTAAGCCAGTTTATCGCAGGGAAATGCCTTGCATAAGCAAGCCAGTCTTCAAGTGACCAAAAAACTTTTACTACTTTTAATGTTGCTTGAACAACAGGGTCAGAAAGGTCCCCACCTGGCGGTGAGACAGCGCCTGTAACTGTCAAACTACCTATCCTTTCATCAGAACCAAGTGTTCTAACTTTTCCTGCACGTTCGTAAAACTCAGCAACTTTTTTTGGTAGATATGCAGGATATCCTTCTTCACCAGGCATTTCTTCAAGACGGCCTGATATTTCTCTTAATGCTTCAGCCCATCTTGATGTAGAATCTGCCATCACTGCAACTGAGTATCCCATATCACGGAAATATTCTGCAATTGTTATACCAGTGTAAATTGAAGCTTCTCTTGCAGCGACTGGCATATTAGAAGTGTTTGCAATAAGCACAGTTCTGTAAAGTAATGGGTAGCCAGATTTCGGATCTTTTAATTCAGGAAATTCTGTTAATACATCTGTCATTTCATTCCCACGTTCACCACACCCTATGTAAACAATAATTTCTGCATCAGACCATTTTGCAAGTTGGTGCTGTAGAACAGTTTTACCACTACCAAATGGTCCCGGGACACAAGATGTCCCCCCTTTACCTACAGGGAAAAATGTATCAATTACACGTTGTCCTGTAAACAATGGTTCAGTAGGCGGAAGTTTTTCTTTATAAGGACGAGGTTTTCTGACAGGCCATTTATGATACATCTTAAGTTCTTTAACTTCACCATCTTTTGTTTTTATTCTACAAACAACATCTTCAACAGTAAATTTACCAGACTTAATTTCTATAATCTCTGATTCTTCTATATTTGGCGGAACTAAGATGTAGTGTTTTACAATAGGTGTTTCTTGAACATATCCAATGATATCCCCACCAACGACTTTATCAGATACTTTTTTTGTAGGGATAAACTCCCAAAGTTTATCTCTATCCAAAGCGAATGCTGAAACACCACGTTGAATAAAAAAACCAGCAATATCTTCAATAGTCTTCAAAGGTCGTTGTATACCATCGTATATAGTAGTAATTAATCCAGGACCTAATTCAACACTTAACGGTTCACCAGTTGTTTCTATCTCATCATCTACAGCAAGTCCTGTAGTAGGTTCGTATACTTGAACAAAAAATTTATCTTCGTATAATTGTATCACCTCGCCTATCAACTTTTCTTTTCCCACACGCACAACATCGTACATCTTAATTTGTGGGATACCACTGCCAACTACTAACGGTCCTGAAACTTTTATAATTTTTCCTTTCATACTTCTCTATTTGCTTGAGTTACATCTGTGTCAGCAACAGTTTTTTTTCAAATAGGTGGCCACTTTTGTTTTTCACAAATGATACTTCTTCATTCTATTTTTATACTTGTAGCAATTGCAACTAATTTTTTATACTTTTGTTTAGCAACATTTTTTGTTCCATAAATACTCGTTAATGGGATAACAGTTTTTTCTTTATCAAAATCTGGATACAACTCTGCTAATATTTGATAAACATCTTCTACAACAAAAATTTTTTTATAATCAGGGTTTTTTAAAATATCCTTAAATATTTCAACAACTTCGTTTCTGTCTGCTAAATTTATATAAAACACATCCCAACCAAAAGTTTTATATATCACAACAGATTCATAATCTCCAACTACAGCTATTTTCTCCATAAATAATCTCCTACAACATAAAAAATTTGGCTCCAACGGGATTTGAACCCGTGCTTGCGGCTTGAGAGACCGCTGACCTGAACCAGGCTAGTCGATGGAGCCAATAAAAAATAAGATGTTTTATAAATTATTAAAAATTTTATTCAAAATCAATAATTAAAGAAATTTTTAATAACCTAATATGATTTTTATCACATCTATTGACAAAACAATATTTTTATTATATTGAAAAGTCAGTAGATGAGAAAATATATTTTGTTCTCAAATCATTTATATCTTACCAATTTCAAGTTGTAAAAATGTTGCACCAGAATTTGA
>CAZFSG010000017.1:9627-24772 GCA_964521665.1 uncultured Elusimicrobia bacterium | reverse complement strand
ATACGGAGACGCCAAAAATATGTTGTTTTATCTTCTAACACTTGTGATGAAAGATAATAGAAAGTTGTATATATTTTTTCAGTAGTGTAGAACACAGAATTTAATACTTCTGGTTGGTCAGAATATGATGAAATTAAAACTTGATAATATACATTACTCAACGGGTCAGGATCTGAAGAGTTGGTCCAATAAAATGTTGGATTTAAAGTAAACAAAATATGATTTTGATTGTTTACATCAAGTTGGTAATAAATAGTTGTTCCTGGTGATAACAAAAAATTTTGTGTTGGTGGTTCATCAAAATTATTTATAGCAAACCAACTTGTGGTCGAAAAACTCTCAAGATCAAAAGTGTCTTTTGCTACAACATACCACCAATATGTTGTGTTTTCAACCCAGCCACCAAAAACAGAAGTTAATGTATATGATGACCAACTGATCCCAGAAACTTGTAGAACAAATCCATATTCTTTTGCTTGAGAAGAAATAAACAAAGCGTAAGTAATAACATCTTGTGGGTCAGGATCTGTTGCATCAGTCCAGTCAAAGACCACTGGTGTTGTAGCAGTAGAACTTACTGGTGTTAACAGATTGAAACTACTTGGAGGTTGATAGATATTATTTACGACAAATCTTGTTTCTTTACCATAAAGATTAAAATAACACCAAGAAGAACTTCCTTCAGAATCTATCGCTTTCACACGCCAATAATATGTTGTGTTATCTAAAAAACTATTTGACGGGACTCCAATATAACTTGTTGTTATATTTCCTATAACTTCAACTTTACCACCTTGGAATGTAGGTGGATCACCAGATAAAGTTGTTTCTACTGTAGAATAATAAAGTTCATATTTTATTTTATCTCCGTACGGTATATCAGTATCATTTGCGTCATCCCAGTCAAAAGGTATAACTGTTTGTGATGTAACAACAATATATGCTACAGGCCATATTGGTGAAAACGGTTCAGGAGCTGAATTTGTTGGTTGTGCATAAGGACGCACTGGATTATTATCAATACTTGACCATGATATAAAGCCATCGGTTGAGGATTTAATCGCAAAAAAGTATGATATACCGTTAGCAAGACCTGTTATTGTGAACGATGTTGTTTCTCCTTCCAGTGGTGATGTATCTATAAAAATTCTGTACGGGTAAGAAGTTTCTGACGAATTGTTATTCCAATCTTCTTCTGTAGATAACACACGATATGTTGATATTCTTATTTGATACCGCACAACAGGATTTGTAGATTGTGGCACTGTCCACTGAAGCTTTACTTGCCTAAAATGAACTTCTGCAACATGAAGGTCAGTTATTGGTTCTGGCGGGTCACAAAAAAGGTTGGTATAAATAAAAATGTTAAATAGTATACTAACCAATACTCTTTTATTAAACATATAAAAATTAAACTTATTTTTCTCTCAAATATATATTTTGTTTATTAAATTCATTTATGAGTTCACCCATAAAATTATTAACTTCTTTATCAGTTAAAGTTTTTGTTAAATCTTGTATTTTTAACCTGAATGTAAGAAATTTTTCATCATCTTTTTTATAAAAATCAATCAGAGATACATTACAAACAAGATTTTTTGAAGATACAAATTGTAAAATTATTTTTTCTATTTCTGAATAAGACATCTGCTGTGGTATTTTTAGACACAGATCTCTTATCACAAACGGATATTTTGGTATTGATTTAAAAACTTTTTCTTCTTTTATTTCTCTCAATAACTTTTCAAAATACACTTGTGCATAAAAAACATTGTCAGGTAGTTTTAATTTAAGTTTATCCTTGTTTACTTCTGATACAAATGATAAAACTTCGTTGTCTTTTGCAGAAATATAATAAACTATTTTTTTAAAAAGTTTATCATCAAGGAGCGGTTTTGAAAAATTTTTGTTCTCAATTTTTACATCTTTAATATATTTTACACCAAATCTATCAAACATTGTTTCGACTATACCACATATATGATAAAAATCGTATTGTATTGTTTGATGATTCCAACTTAAATACTGGTGTTCTCCATGGGTAATAATACCTAATTGCAATTCTTCTTTTATTTCGTCATTGTGTTTATAAAACACTTTACCTAATTCAAACAATGCTATGTTTTCAATTTGATGTTCATAATTGGTAATAAGATTCTTAAGTAAACTGGTAAACAAACTTAACCTGAGTTGTGAATATTCATTAGATACAGGATTTAAAATTGAAATACTTTTTTCTTCATAGTCTAAAACAACTTTGTTTTCTTCAGCCGAACACAAAGAATAATTTATTGCTTGGTTTAACCCTACTGATGTTAAATACTCTATAATTTCTTTTTGAAGTTTATCTACAAAATTTTGTTTATAAAAACTGTTGACATTTTGTGGTAGTTTTGACGGAACTTTTTCATAACCCATGAATCTTGCTATTTCTTCAACAATATCTGCTTGAAATTTTATATCTTGTCGTGAAATTGGTGGTAATAAAAAAAATTTATTATGGTTTGCAATTGTGACCTCAACTGGTTTAAGTTGATAGCCAAGTTGAGTAAATAATTCTGTAAACTTTTGTGTTTCAATTTCAAATCCTAATATTGAACTTATATATTCAAGATCTATATTTATAGCATTTTGTTGAAATGAGACAAGATTATTATAATACTCAATATCTTTTTCATCAGAAAATTTTACGATTTCACCACCACAATATTCTAACACCATCTGACAAGTTTTAAATGCTGCGTATTCAGCTAAGTCCCATCCACTACCTCGTTCAAACCTGAAACTTGCTTCAGTATTAAGTCCAAGTTTTTTTCTTGCAAGACGTATCATACTACGATTGAATACTGCTGATTCTATTAAAACACTATTTGTGTTTTCATCTACACAACTGTTTTGTCCACCGATAATACCTGCTATTGCAACAGGTCTATCTTTATCAGAAATAACTATAACAGAATCATCTAAATGATAAGTTTTATTATCTAATGCGACAATAGATTCTTCTTTTTTTGCAGTTCTTACAATTATTTTACCTCCAAGAAGTTTGTTAAAATCAAATATATGTACTGAATGTCCTACTAAAAGCATGACATAGTTAGATATATCAACTAATGGGCTTATACTTCTTAATCCTAAACTAGTTAATCTATATTTAATATAAACTGGTATAGAAACTTTGTTGTTAACATTGCTTATCTGTATTGCTATATATCTTTTACATAACTGATATGATAAAATCTTAACATCAAACATTGGTAATGTTTTTGTAGTATTAATCAAATTTGTTATCTCAATGAATGGATTCTTAAATTCAATACCTAACTTTACTGCTAACTCTTTTGCAATACCAAAATGTCCTAAACAATCGTATCTGTTTGCAGGAGTTGAAATTTCAACAATTGTATCACAAAAATATTTGTTTAACGGTTCTCCTAAAATAAACTTATCGTTAAGTTCTAAAATACCTGTATGATCATCATAAAGTCCTAACTCTTTTGCTGAACATAACATACCATCTGAAATAACGCCACGTATCTTTTTTTGTTCAACTTTTGTTCCATCAGGTAGTATTCCTCCAACACCAATATAAGCAGTTAACATCCCTTCGTAAACATTTGGTGCACCACAGACAACTTCGTAATTATTTTTTCCATCAGTAATGGTACATATAACAAGTTTATCAGCATTAGGATGTTTTTTAATAGCTAAAACTTTAACAACTTTTATTTTTGACAATATATCATAGTTTTGTTTAGATACATTCTCTATTTCATAACCTAATTTTTCTATATTACTTATTATTTCTTCGTCAGAAAAATTGTTATTCCCTAACAGTTCTTTTATCCATTGTAATGAAAGTTTCATATATATTTCACCATATCAAAATTGTGTAATAAATCTTATATCATTTTCGTAAAATAATCGGATATCATCAATTTTAAACTTCAACATTGCTATTCGTTCAATTCCTAATCCAAATGCAAAACCTGTATATTCTTCATAATTTATTCCAACATTTAACAACACTTGCGGATGAACCATACCACAACCTAAAACTTCTACAAATCCACTGTTTTTACATACACTACATCCTTTACCTCTACAAACTAAACATTCTATATCCATTTCTAATGACGGTTCTGTAAATGGAAAATATGATTGTCTGAACCTAAAACTTATATCAGAACCAAAAATTGATTTCACAAAATATATCAACACACCTTTAAGGTCAGGTAATGTAACATTTTTATCTACCATTAACCCTTCAACTTGATGAAAATTAAATAGATGCGCTGCATCTAAATTTTCGTGTCTATAAACTCTTCCTGGCATGATAGCTTTTATTGGTGGTTTCTTATTTAACATCAAACGTATTTGTACAGGCGATGTGTGTGTCCTTAATAACATTTTTCCTTTATTTGTTTCAGGTAAGCAAAGATATAGAGTATCCTGCATATCCCGTGCTGGATGGTCATAAGGAATGTTTAATAATGTAAAATTATAATCTTCAAATTCTATTTCAGGACCTTCTTCAACGTCAAAACCTAACGATAAAAACACTTCTTTAATTTCATCATAGACTTGTTGTAACGGATGTTTTTTTCCGATTGGAAACCTTACTGCAGGTAAGGTAAGTTCTATTCTGCTTAACTGATAAGAACGTTCTTCTTTTAATTTTATCTTTTGAATTTTCTTCTGTATTTCTTCTTCTATACACTTACGGACATTATTAAAAATTTCGCCTAATACTCTTTTCTCTTCTAATGGCAAAATACTAATTTGTTGCAATAATTTCTTAAGTTCACCTTTTTTACCTAAATATTTTGTTTTGACTTTGTTTATTTTTTCTATTGTATCTGCAGTTTTTAGTTCCTCTAAACATTGTTGTTTTACCTCTTCAAATTTTTGTTTATTTAGATTCATCATTTATCCCGAGCAGTTTATTAAGATGTTTTTTTGCAAGTTTGTGGTCAGATTGCAATTTCAAAGTTTTTAAAAACATTTTTTTAGCTTCAGAAAAATCATTTTTTGCTTCTTTTATAAGTCCAATATGATAATACACTTCAGGATTTTTTGGTTCTAACTTCAACAATTGTTCAAAAATTTTCAATGCTTCATCATATTTATTGTTCAAAAAATAGAATTTTCCTGTTTCAAAAAGGTCTTCGATATTCTTTTGTTCACTCATAAACCATTACTCTATTATTTTTTTAAACTTTTCAATATCTTGATTTTTACCTCCAACAATTAGGATGTCTCCATCTAAAATTTGTTCGTCAGAAGATGGCAAAAAAATTATCTCTTCTTTAGTATCTGTTTCACCAGAATCGTTAACAAACGGTGTTCTTCGTTTAATTCCTAATATTGTGACATTATACTTTGTTCTGACACCTAATTCCTGCAACCCTTTATTAAAAAATACCTTTGGTGCTGGTACCTCCACTACCCTATACTCATCAGAAATATCAAACATTTCAAGAATTTGTGGTGATGACAAACTTCCAACAAGTTGTCTTGCTGCAGCTTCTTCAGGGAAAACAACTCTGTCAACACCTATTTTTGCCAAAATGTTTGCATGTTGATCATTTAACGCTCGTGAAAAAACTCTTTTAATACCTATTTCCTTTAACAACAATGAAACATATACATTTGATTCTACACTTTCACCAATTGCAACAATTGCCACATCTACATCTTGAGCATTAACACCTGCTTGTTCTAACTGAGCAACATCTGTTGCATCACCTACTATTGCTACTTTTAAAAAATCTTTTACTTCTTCAACTTTTTTCTCATCCTTATCTATACCAATAATATCTACGTTATATTTTGCTAAATGGCGAACTACTTGTTTACCAAAAACACCTAAACCTATTACTACAAAAGTTTTAAATTTTTCTTCTACCATAGATTTCTCCTTAAAACTTTTAATTATCCAACTGCTATTGGTTCTTCAATATATTTTATCTCTTTTGGTTCTTTAGTTAATAAAAACGAAAGTAGAGTAACACCGCCAATCCTACCAAACAACATTGTTATTATTAACAAAATTTTGCTATAATTATCAATATATGGTGTAATACCTAAAGATAATCCTACGGTGCCAAATGCAGAAGTCGTTTCAAAAAAAATTTCTTTAAACGAAAATTTAGGAAAATAAAACGTATTGTTTATCCAATATATAATACAAGAAACAAACACCACATATGTAAAACATACAAAAAATATTGTAAAACTTTTAATAACTGTTTCTTGACCAATCCTTCGTTTAAAAACATTTACAGTGTGTTCTCTACGAAGAAAATTATATATACTTAATAACACTACAAACGCTGTTGTAGTTTTGATACCTCCGCCAGTACCACCAGGTGATGCTCCTATAAACATAAGAATTATAATAAGGAGTATTGTAATACCTGAAAATTGATTTATTGCAAAAGTATTAAACCCAGCAGTTCTCGGTGTTATTGATTGAAACCAACTTATTAAAAATTGTGTATTAATAGATAATCCTTTTAATGTAAACAACTTATGGTTTAACAAAAAAATTAATATAGCCGACAGTATAACCAATATTGTTGTCATTAACAAAACAATTTTTGTATGTAAGTATAAACTTTCTTTCTTTTTAAAATGTTGAATTATGTTTATCCATACAAAAAATCCTAACCCACCTGCAATAATTAATACTGGAACTATTAAATTTATAACTATATCATCTTTATATCTTTCAAGGTTATCTCTAAACAGGCTAAATCCTGCGTTACAAAACGCACTTATAGAATGAAATATGCTATACCATAAACTTTGCCAAAAATTCATTTTATCACCAAAGAAAAATTTAAATAGTAGAACTACCATACCAAAAACTTCAAATAAAATTGTCATAAAAACTATTTTTTTTATTAAAGTAGTCATTTGTGATATTTTAGTGAATTCTGAAATACTTAATGATTCGCCAACTATACTTTTTTGTGAAATACTTATCCTGCCAAACAAAATTATAACAATGCTTGCTAACAACATATATCCTAACCCACCAAATTGGATTAATAACATTATTATAAACTGTCCCCAAAAATTAAATGTTGAGGATATATCAACTGTAGTAAGTCCTGTAACACACACTGCAGATGTTGCAGTAAACAATCTGTCAATAACCGAAACTTTTTGTTTTACAACCCATGGTAAACACAATAAAACAAAACCTATAAAAATTAAAGATAAAAAAAACATGATTATAATTTTATACGCATATGATTTCATTCTTATAAAGGACAGAGATTTTTATAGAGAAGTTTGTATTGAGTTTTTATTTTTTTTATCAGAAAACGATTTAACAAATTCTACTATTTTGCTAAAAACTTTAGGTTCTTCAACAGCAAGATAAGCAAGTATTTTGCGATCCAATTTAACATTTGCAGTTTTTAAAAGAAAAATAAATTCGCTATATTTTAACCCTAACTGTCTAACTGCTGCATTAATTCTTGTAATCCATAACCGTCTAAAAACACCTTTACGGTCCTTCCTATCAATATACTGAAACTTAAGAGATCTCAACACTTGTTGTTTTGCCTGTCGATATGCGGAACCAAGTTTTCCATAATAACCTTTTGCTAACTTGAACACATCTTTTTTTCTTCTGCGAGTATATGCTCCGCTTCTTACTCTCATTATTTAATATCCTCCGTTAGTTATAAAAAAATTTTATGTTTATACAAAACTACACTTTATAAATTCAACAGTTTAAAAATTTTTACGTTTTTAATTTAATTCTTAATCTTTGACTGGATAAATTTCTCTTAATATCTTTAACGCTTCAGGACTTCTTAACCTACGTATAGCCTTTGCTTCAATTTGTCTAACACGTTCCCTTGTAATTTTAAATATTCTACCTACTTCTTCTAAAGTATATTCTTTCCCATCAAAACCGTATCGCATTTTTAATATCTGTCGTTCACGCTCATCCAAAAATTTATCCATTACTTCTTTTAAAACTTCGCGTTTATGTTCTTCTAAAAGCAAATTCAATGGCAGTTCATCATCACCAGCCGGGATAATATCTTGAATTGTTGTATCTTCGTCCTCACCCCTTGGTGTATCAGCAGAAATCGGTTCTGGTAATACTGCAAGTGTATCAACAATTTTTTTGTGTGGTACTTTAAGTATACGAGAATAATCTTTTGTAGTAATTTCGCTATCTTCTTTTTGTTTAAATGTTTTATAAACCTTTATCATCTTTGAAACAAGTTCTCTTATATGAACAGGCAATCTTATTGTTTTAGCATATTCTGCCATGTATCTACTAATTGCTTGTCTTATCCACCAATGTGCATAAGTTGAGAATTTATATCCTTTTCTCCATTCAAATTTCTCAACTGCTTTTGCAAGACCAGTTGCCCCTTCCTGCAACAAATCGTTAACATCAGCACCTGTCAACATAGCAAACTTTTTTGCAAACGTCACTGCTAAACCAAGATTAACTTGAATAATTTCCATCTTGTCGTTTTCAATTTTATTTTTAATTTCATAAATTTGTTTATTAAGTTCAATAATTTCTTCTTCGGTCATATTAAGTTCTTTTTTATACTGAAGTAATTTTGTATGTACTTTTTGAAAATTTGCAAACAATGTTTGTGCAGCTGAAACATTATAGCCTGTAATACGTTTAAACTGAGCAGGGGTAATCTTGCCCCTCTTTAAATTTCTAAACAATCTTGCGACAGTTTCATAATTTGCTGAAAAAATATGTTCATATTTCTTCTTTTCTTCAATTAACTGTACAACCTTGTCAGTAACGGTCTGTGTTTTTTTAATCAGCCGTTTAACTTTTTCAGTATTAAGTTTTAAAGAATTAATTTTATCTACAACTTTTTTCTTTATTTTCTCAAATTCTTTTTGATACTTCATCTTTAACTTCAAAGACAAATTTTTGTTTTTTAATTGTTGTTGTATTTTTCCTAATTTTTTTATTAATTTATTGACTGTTTTTACTGTAGATGAAAGTTTTCTACGCATTTTTTTCAATGACCTACGTGTTTTTCTACCACGTCTCATAAGTTCTTTAGGCGACATTTCCTTTTGTTTAACAAGTTCAGCCCAGTGGTTAATCTCACGTAATGCAATAGGCGAACTTAAAACTAGTGATAACAACTTTGCTTCATTTGCTCTTATTCGTTTAGCAATAGCAATCTCTGTCTCTCTATCCATTGGGCCGTATTTGTTAATCTCATTTATAAACATACGTAAAGGTTCGCCTTGGGCAACTTCTTCCGATAGTGTTGTTTGGATATCTTTAAACAAATTTTTTTCTTCTTCAGATTCTATAATTTTAATACCCATATCCATTAACATCTCAACAAAATCGTCCACTTTATCTTTATCCAATTCGTATTCATCAAAAGTTTTATTGATGTCATTATAAGTTAAATAACCGTATTTTTTTGCAAGTTCTATTAAATGTTTAACAATTTTATTTTTACTATTCACTTCTAAACTTACCTCCGTGCAAGCTTCAATGTTTCTACAATTTGTTTAAACTCGTTAATAATCTGAGGGTTATAAACAACTTTTTCTTGTAACATCTCTTCAACAATAGGTTTGAGTTCTAAATACCGTTTTTTTATTTTTATTTTATAAATTTCTGTAAATAATTCTTTAATTTTTTTCTCTAACGAAGAAGGAGTAATTTTTATTTTTCTATCAGTATCAAAAACTAATCTTATAACAATATCTTTTGCTGGTGGTTGAAGTTGTGAAACAACTTCGTTTATATCTTTTGATGATAAAAAACATGTTTTTAAGGTCTTAAAAATTTCTAAATAAATATTGTTATGGGAAAAAATTTCATCATCAATTTCGTTAATTACCTCTGGATAATGTATACATATCCATAACAGTTCTTCTTCAGAAGTATACGGTTTATTCGAAATAACATTTTGTACATCAACAGACTTTGCATAAACCTTATTATATTTTCTTTGTTCAGAACGAATAACTCCTTCATCTATCTTAAGTTCAGTAGATATCTCTTTGATCAACTCTGATTTAATCACTGGATTTGAAACAACATTAAGCATGTCAATGAACTTATTCAACAACGAAATTTTTTCTGTAACAGAAAATTGTGGCTTGTTTTTAGAATAATATTGAACAACATGTTTAACTACTGATACAGAATTCGTTATCAAATTTTTAAGTTGGTCGACACCGTACTGAAGTATATACTCATCTGGATCTTTTTGTTCAATTTGTACAACTTGAGGATACATTCCTACAGAAAAAATACTTTTTGCAGCAGAAAGTGTTGCTTCAACACCTGCTTCATCAGGATCAAATAGTAAATATATTTTTTCACAGAAACGTTTCAAAATTTTTGCTTGTTGTTCACTGAATGCGGTACCAAGTGGTGCAACAACTGTTTTTATTCCTTCTTGAAACATTATTAACACATCCATATATCCTTCAACAACACATACACTTTTTTCTTTTGCAATAAATTCTTTAGATTGAAACAATCCATACAAAACATTACCTTTATGAAACACAGGTGTCTCAGGTGAATTAATGTATACAGGTGGTTCGTTACCATCTGAATAAAAAACTTTTTTAGAAGGGATGATTCTGCTACCAAACCCTACTACTTTTCCAACAAGATTAAATACAGGAAAAATTATTCTGCCTTTAAAATAGTCGTATGGATAATCATATTTTTCTATTCCACTGTGTTTAGATGAAAAATTTATGATCCCTGCTTTATATAATGTTATCAAATCGTATTTTGCAAGTTTAGGTATTGATTTATAATTTTTTGATATAAAATCGCCATCAGGAGCATATCCTAACTTAAATTTTACAACTGTTTCTTGTTTAACACCACGGGAAATAAGATACCTTCTTGCTTCTGCAGCATCTTCTGAATTCAAGAGTATTTCATGGTAAACCTCAGCAACATTTGTTAACAATTCTGTTAACAGTTGTGCTTCATCATATTTTTCTTTTAAAATTTTTTGTTGTTCTTCATCCACATATTCTATCTGAACATTATATTTTTTTGCAAGTTTTTCAACCGCTTCATAATAATTGATATGTTCAATATCTTGGACAAACTTTATAGCATCTGCTGTATATTTGCAACCAAAACAATGTACAAAGTTGTGATGTGGCGAAATAGAAAACGATGGTGTTTTCTCACTATGAAACGGACATAAAACAAAATAGTTTTTTCCCACACGTTTGATGTTTGGAATATACTCAGAAACAACTTCTACAATATCTACAACTTCTTTTAATTTTTTTATACACTCCGGCTTTATCATAGTGACTTATTTTTTATTACTACTTAATTTTTTTATGATTAAATCTTTTAAACCCAGATACCGCAGTAACCTGTAACTCACCAAACTCTTCTTCTATCGCATCTAACATAAGATTGAGTCCCAAACTGTCAGAAGCTATATGTCCTGCTATTACTACGTTTATATAATACTTTTGTGCATTTTTATAATGTTCTTCACTTAAATGCATCGCAACTATTGTAGAGATACCAGCAACTGCAAGTTTCTCAAACACTTCAGTAGAACCTTCAGTACCACCAGTCATATCAACAAAAATTTTCCCTGCTTTTTTATCTTTGCTTCCAATAAGAATAGTAGGACCGTTACCGAGTTTCGCTGCATAATCGTACTCTGGTAGTTCTAACAAAATATCAACTACATCTCCCAAAAATTTTGGCTGCTTTTTATCAAACAAATTCTGCAAATATGTAGCAACACAATTATCTGAAGGAGTGTGACAACACATAAATGGTAAATTTAACAAAGCAGCAATATCTACTGCACGGTTATGATTCAACGGCATAAGTTTTCTTTGTACTTCTTTCATTCTTGGTTCTAAAATTCCTTCAGCAATATTTATAGGAAGACCAAACCTATTAAGTATATCTGCCTGCATACCCATAACTTCATAAAAATCTTTATATCCCTTACCTTCGGGATGATGAGATAGTATCAAATCAATTTTTTTACCATTTAAATTCAACAGATACGCTAACAACACTTCAGGCATCTCCATGTCTATACCAACAAGAATTGATTTTATCTCTGTATCAAAATCACCATATAATATTCTTGTATCGTTATATGGATTTGTTAATTTTTCTATATCAAAATATTTTTTTTCTTTCTCAGGAAGTTTTTCAAACTTTTCTTTAACTTTGTTAAGATACTCTTTTACTTCTTCTTCACCACGAGGATCATTTTTTATACCATAAGAAACAACAAAATCATATAACTGTTTTAACTTCATTATTTTCCTCCAAATTTTTTAAAATAATTTAAATAATGTTTACTTTCCTAACATTCGTTTTTTTCTTTTTAGTTCAAGACGTCTTTTAATCTGTGCCATTCTTTCTTTTTTTATTACACTTGGTGGTTTATAATACATTTTTTCTCTCGCAAGTTTTAAGATACCTTCTTTTTCCACTTCTTTCTTAAATCGTTTCAACGCATCTTCTAAATTTTCACCTTCTCTAACTATTACTTCTACCATTATTTCACCTCCTTCATCCTTTAACATCTATAATTGTGTAGACAAAAAAATTAAACTTACCCTTTGGACTGCAACAACCGTGTTGTTGCATTTATTACGCAAGCTAAAGTTCCCGGCAACTAAATTATATTTTTGTATTTCAAAAAACATCATTTTTAGTTCACAGAACTACCTTTTATACTTTTATCCTGGCGGCCAAGAAAACTGTCGTCCAGCAAGGAAATGAAAATGTATATGCAGCACTGCTTGACCAGCATTACTACCTGTATTAACAACAATACGATATCCATCTTTATCAACATTAAACTTTTTTGCAAGTTCTTTTGCAACTACAAAAATCTGCCCTATTAAATCTTTGTCGTTTTTATCTATATCATTAACACTTTGTATATGTTTTTTAGGAACTAACAATAAATGAAGTGGTGCTTGCGGATTTATATCTCTAAAAACCACCATTACATCATCTTCATATACAATTTCACTTTTTATCTCTTTATTTATAATTTTGCAAAAAATACAATTATTCATTTTCTAAAATTTTTCTTCTTCATCTAAAAAATAGCGTTTATAAGGTAAGATATGACCCGAAGATTTTAGTTAGGAGAACAAATATATATTTTAAACACAAAAATAGAATTTGTCAACAAAATTTTTAAAAAAATATAAGAAAGAAAATTTTTGTAAACAATTTTGTTTAAAAAATCAATAGGTTATACTACTCATATTTTTCAAAACAATTTTTGTTATTCTACCCCCCTCTTGTAGAAAATAAAATGTTTTTAATCACAAAAATTGTTTGCTGTATCTCTTCTTTAGAGACCCAAGTAATAATTGCTAAAATTGTTAAAATTAGCAAAAATATAATAATATGAATCCGTCTGATGATCATAAAAAGATAGTGTAATCCATCTGTGGAAATATATTATCTTTATATTCTAACCAATCTAAGAAGCCAATATCAATCCTGTTTTCTTTAAGTTGGTAATAAAGTTTAAGGAAGTTTGTTATATGTTCTTTTGTTCTTCTGTGAGCGTATTCAACCATTGTGCCAGTAGTCATTATAAACGCCCAATCTGAAGATTGTGCTAAAAATAATTCTCGTGCAAGTTGGTTTAATACACGACGTTTCAAATTATCTCCAGATAAAATATCATTGTGATATGTATCTACTGCTAAACACATAAGTTCTTCACATTTATGCAGATGTCGGTATATCCAATCATTTGCACCATTGAGCCATACTTCATAATATCCTTTATCACCCCAAGAAGATGCAGTTGGTTGTAAAACCTGATTTTTTGGGTATCTTTCTAAATATTCAGTAGGCAAGATAGGTTTAAAGGTGTTTTGATCATAATGTATTTTTCTAAACAAATAATTTAAAAAATCTGGTCCTTCAAACCACCAATGACCAAAAAGTTCTGCGTCATACATTGAAACGACAATTGGTTCTCTGTCAAATATGTTTCTTAAATATCTTATTTGATGTTCACGGTTAAACATAAAATTTCCTGCATGTATTGCAGCTTTATTTTGGGCCCATTGGACAACATATGGTTCTTTTTTATCAAGACCTACTTTTCCCGTCACACGATAGTATTTAATTCCCACATTTCGTCTTACACCATCAGAATGTAGATATGGCTTAATATATTCGTATTCTAAATCATATCCTACATCTCTATAAAATTCTCTATAGTCAGGGTCTCCCGGATACCCAACATCTGCTGACCATACTTGATGTGCTGTCTCCATATCACGAGCGAATACTGCAACACCGTTTGGTGTGTAGACCGGTGCAAATATTCCATATCTTGGTCGTGGTTCACCATAAAGAATACCATGTGCTTCTACAAAGAAGTATTGTAGACCACATTCTTTAAGAAGTTTATCAACACCGTAATAATACCCACATTCGGCAAGCCAAATACCTTTTGGCTTTTTACCAAATTTTGCTTCATAATCAATTATTGCCATTTTAATTTGTGCTTTTCTTATCCTATCATTACTCATTAATGGTAAAAACCCGTGTGTTGCGTTACATGTTATTATTTCTATTTTCCCAGTATCCATCAAAGATTTATAGAGGTTTAACAAATTTCTATTTGCTTGTTCATATACTTGCATACAATGAGTAAACTTTTGTAGATACATTTTAGCAGTAGTATAGAACGGCTCTTGGTTATGTAGTCGCCAAGTTTCTTTTTCTGCAAGTTCTATAAGTTTTAAGAGACGTTTGTAATATCTGTCTTGAAGAAGTTTATCAGCCATCATATTAGCTAAAGGAGGTGATAAAGACATTGTCACACGAAAATCAATATTCTCTTCTATCAACTTCTGAAACATCGACAATAATGGTATATATGTTTCAGTCATTGCTTCGTAAAACCAATCTTCCTCAAGGAAGTCTTCATATTCAGGATGGCGTACATAAGGTAAGTGTTGATGTAAAACTAAACACCAATAACCATCAGGCATTTTTAATTTAACCTCAGTGAAGTTAAAAATAAAAACACTCCGCGGGCTGGACTCGAACCAGCAACCACCCGGTTAACAGCCGGACGCTCCACCGATTGAGCTACCGCGGAATAGA
>CAZFSG010000017.1:7487-9527 GCA_964521665.1 uncultured Elusimicrobia bacterium | reverse complement strand
GCAACCACCCGGTTAACAGCCGGACGCTCCACCGATTGAGCTACCGCGGAATAGAGAATTTTTTATAAAAATTTTTGTATCAAATCAATGTTTTTTAATATTTTTTTATATACAAATTTACCTAAACCTACACCTACCGTATCAAAAAATAAATCAAATATATTACAATTTCTTGTAGGGACAAAACTTTGATGTATTTCATCTGTTATTGCATATACTATGCTAAAAATGACACTAAACAGATAAATTTTTTTATCAGACAATTTTGTTGTGTTCTTTAATGCACGAATGTAAAATATACAAAGAACAACGTATTCTGTTATATGTGCAGCTTTTCTTAAAACAAAATCTAAAAAACCAAATTGTGATATTTTTAAATTTGGAACACTTGAAAAATAAAAAATTATTCCTGACCACAAAACAACTAATACCCAACTTGAAATCTTCTTTATCATAAGTACAAGTTGAATTTTTTATCAAAAAAAAATATATAATTTCAACTTATGATAAAAAAATTTATTTATTTATTTTTATTTTCTGCTTTCATTGCTTTGTTAGGATACAAATTCTTATCATTAAACCTTCAACAATTTTTTATTATTTGGATTTTTTTTATCTCAATTTTTGGCACATTATTTTTTTGGGAGTTCAGAGTTGGATTTGTATTTGTTGGAAGTGGAATTCTTCTTTTAATTCATGCAGTTAATCTTGAAGAATTTGTGAAGTATGCATCGTTGGATGTTATATGGTTTCTAATGGGTATGATGATAATTTTAGCAATGTTAAAAGAAGGAGGTGTGTTTTATTACATAATTACGAGATTGTTAACAATAAAAAATATAACAGGATATAAACTTTTTTTAACTTTAACATTTATAAGTTGGTTATTATCAGGGCTGATGGATGAAGTAACGTCTATAATTCTTATTTGTTCCATAATTTTTACCTTATGTGACTTTTTAGAAATCTCGCCGATACCTCTTTTGATCTCTTGTATTCTTACAACAAACATAGGTTCTTCATCAACAGTTTTAGGCAATCCAATCGGAGTACTTATAGCATTACGAGGTAAACTTTCGTTTGAAGATTTTATAAAACATGCATTACCAGTAAGTTTTGTAAGTTTTCTTACAGCAGTTGTTATTTTATCATTTTTTTATAAAAAGTATATTTCTGAACTTAATAAAAAACTAAAACCACATGTTGAAAATCGTATATTTTTACATCTCATATCTACACCTATTGATAAAAAAACCTTAAAGTCTATTCTAATATTTATTACAGCAATAGTTTTTATTGCTCTACATAGACAATTTGAACTTTTACTATCTTTAGAAGAGAATACTATCTTAGTAATGATACCTATTATTTTTGCTGGTTTTGTTTTAATTGTAAACAATAAAAAAGCAAAGGAATATATTGAAAAAGAAATTGAATGGAATTCATTATTATTTTTTATATTTTTATTTGCGCAAGCTGGTGTGTTAAGAAGTTCTGGTGTTGCAGAAAAAGTAGCATCAAGTATCGTATCATTGTCAAAAAACAATATTAACATTTTAACTTTTGGTCTTCTTACATCTTCAGGTATACTTTCAAGTATGTTAGATAATGTAGTAGTTGTTGCATCTTACATACCAATAGTATTTGGCTTAAAAACTAATTTAGGCTGTATCCCTGAAAAACTTTGGTGGAGTATATTATTTGGTGGATGTTTCGGTGGCAATATCACAGCAATTGGTTCTACTGCGAACATTATTGCATTAGGTCTTCTTGAAAAAAATTTTAACCAAAAAATTAATTTTTGGCAATGGATAAAAGTAGGAGCAGTAATAGGAATAATAACAATAATTTTATCTTTCCTATTCTTACTTTTCTATGAATAAAATTGAAGAAATTTTTAACTCAGATAAGATACACCTTACATTTTCAGAAAAAAAGTTTGTTAAAGAAACAACAAAAATTTTAAAAATTTTTTTTAATAAAACTGAAGAAGTAATTTATAAAAAGTTTAAAAAAATAATTGCTAATTCTAACGATAAA
>CAZFSG010000017.1:3057-7387 GCA_964521665.1 uncultured Elusimicrobia bacterium | reverse complement strand
TGAAGAAGTAATTTATAAAAAGTTTAAAAAAATAATTGCTAATTCTAACGATAAAATAAAAAACAAAACAGAGTTTTTAGATTTCATATATTCATTACGATATCCAATAAGTTGGCAAAAAATTAAAGAGTTAAAAAAAATAAACAATAAAATACCATTTAACCTTGAGTTTGATGAACAAAAATTTTTTAAACACAATATAGAAGAAATTCAAAAAATAATAAACAAGATTGAATAAAGCATAATGCAAAGAAAAAATAAGTTTATAACAAAATATGATTTTGGGAATAATATAGTTAGTTTTGATGAATATGTTATTTCCTTCGGCACATCTTGCAGTTTAAACTGTGAGTATTGTTATTTAAAGTATTCCAAAACACCTGATACTGCTGTGTTATACAAAATACAACCTATTGAAATTGAAAAAGAATTAGGTGAACTATTTCGTTGTGGAAAAAAATTCTTTTATTTCACAGCTGGTGAAACAACAGAACCACTTTTATCTGAAGAACATTGGGATAACCTTTGTAAAATTATACAAATAATATCAAAAGAAGCTAAAAAATATAATATCAAATGTTTAATAGAAATAAGAACTAAAACTGACAATATTTTAAAATTTAAATCTTTACCTTTGCAAGATGAAAATATAAAAATTGTTTATTCTGCAACACTTTCACCACAAGAAATTATAAATAATTTTGAAAAAAACACTGTAAGTTTGAAAGACAGAATCGAAGCATTAAAATATGCAGCGAAACTTGGTTTTCTTCTGTCAATAAATTTTGAACCAATAATTTTTTGGCCTGTTTCAGGAATACAAAAGAAAAAAATTTTGCATTCACTACATATACTACTTAACAACTATAAACAAATTATAAACCAAGTAGGGGACATCTTTGAAAATCCAAATTTTTTTCTATTAAACCTTTCTTGTTTAAGATTGACAAAACAACAATATAAAACTTTGTCAGATAAAAAAAGTAAACTTTGTTTTTTTGAAATGTTTCTATGTGAAGATGGGAAATACAGATATTCACGACCTTTAAGAATAACTATTTATAACGAACTAATAAATTTTGTAAAATTTTTATGGCCAAAAATAGAAAACAAAATTTTTTTATCGTTTGAGTTTGACTATATTTGGCGTGCTTGTGGATTAAAAATAAACTTGTCAAATTTCATATTCTAAATTTTTATGAAAAAAAATATTGCTGATTTACCACTACATTATGGCGAAGCACCAAAGTGGCTTTTTGAACGACAAAAAAAACTTTTGTTTGAACTTCTAAGAGTAGTAATTATAGAGTTTGGGACAAAAGAGTTAATAAACCGTCTTTCAGACCCTCTATGGTTTCAAATACTTGGTTGTATCTCTGGATTTGATTGGCACTCATCAGGTGTTACTACAACAGTCACTGCTGCAATAAAAGAAGCATTTAGAAATAAAAAAGAATATGGTTTTTATGTTTTTGGAGGCAAAGGAAAAACTGCAAGAAATACACCAAACGAAATTCTTAGTTGTAAAGAAATTAGTAATCCAGAAAATTTTATAACAATATCTCGTCTTACAGCAAAAGTTGATAATTCTTGTATTCAAGATGGATATCAAATTTATCATCATACAATTTTTGTTGATAAAGACAATAACTGGTGTGTTATTCAACAAGGGATGAATTTAGAAAATCATTATGCACGAAGATACCATTGGTGTAACATCTTAACAAAAAGTTCTGATGAAAAAACTATAATAGAACCGCATACAGGAATCGCATCGCACAAAAAAGAGAATAATGTTTTAAATTTTGTTGATAAAAACCAAGATAAACCACAGAAAGCAATCATAGAATATATAAACCTTCAAAAGCCAGAAAATATTGTTAAAGAATTCGAAAAAATTGTTAACTCAAAAAGTTTTGTTGAAAAACATTATGTTTTACCACAAAGACATTATATTTCACCTGAAGATTATGATTATAAAAAATTATACAAAATTATGTGTAAATTAAAATCACAAGAAATAAATTCATTTAAAGATGTTTTGCTTACAGAAGGAGTAGGACCAAAAACATTAAGAGCGTTATGGCTTATCTCAGAAGCAATCTATAATTATCCTGTTTCCACAGTAGACCCTGCAAGATTTTCATTTGCCTTTGGTGGTAAAGATGGACATCCATATCCTGTTGACAAAAAAACTTATGATGAAACCTTATCATTGTTTAGATATTTATTTGACAAAGCAAAAATTGAAGGTAAAGAAAAATTAAGAATGCTAAAAGTTTTAGCAAACATATGAACTACAAATTAGTCTATTCACCAAAATATGAAGTTGATATAGGTGAGCATCCGTTTAATACATCAAAGTATAGACTTATAAAAGAAAAATTAGAAAAAGAGTTTAAAAATTTGGAGTTTGTAGAACCAAAAGAAGTTGATATAAACATACTTTACGAAGTGCACACAAAAGAATATGTTGATAAGGTTTTAAATTTAAAACTTTCTTATGACGAAATTTTACGTCTTGAGATACCACTTAATAAAGAAGTAAGAGATGCAAGTCTAATTGCAGTAGGTGGAACAATTTTAGCAGCAGAACTGGCTTTAAAAGATAAAATAGGTATACATATAGGTGGTGGTTGGCATCATGCATATCCTGACCATGGAGAAGGATTTTGTGTTTTTAATGACCTTGCTTGTGGTATAAAGTATTTAGAAAAAAATTATGGTATAAAAAAATTTGCTGTTGTTGATTTAGATGTCCATCAAGGCAATGGTACTGCAAAAATTTTTGAAAACAACAAAAATGTTTTTACTTACTCTATACACCAAAAAGAAATCTATCCTTTTCCAAAAGAAAGAAGTACATTAGATGTAGAACTTCCTGCATTTACAACTGATGAAAAATATTTAAAGACTCTTGAAGAAACAATAAAAAAAGTGGTAGAATTTAATCCGGATGTTGTATTTTATCAAGCAGGTGCTGATATCTACGAAAATGATCAACTCGCACAATTAAAAATTTCAAAAGATGGTATTAAAAAGAGAGACGAAATTGTAAGAGAATCTTTTAAAGATAAACCTATTGTTTTAACACTTGGTGGTGGTTATGCTTTTGATATCAATGACACTGTTGAGATACATTATAATACAATAAAAGTGTTTCTGAAAAGTTAAATTTAATTATGAAGTGCCTACTGTTAAATTTGGCATTCATTCTTATGAACAACAATATTTTTTCTTTTGATACAAAAACTTCTGCAACACCTAAAGTTGAACCAAAAGAAGTAATGTTTTATAAAAAACTTGATGATAAAAAAGTTCAGTGTTTGATATGTTTTAGAGAATGTATAATTCCTGTAGGAAGTAGAGGGGTGTGTTTCAACAGAGAAAATAGAGACGGAGTTTTGTATACAATTGTTTACTCAAAACCTTCAGCAGTACAAATTGATCCAATTGAAAAAGAACCGTTGTACCATTTTTTACCAGGTTCACAAATACTTTGTATAGGAACAGCAGGATGTAATTTCAAATGTAAACATTGTCACAACTGGCATCTTTCACAACAAAAAATTGAGGATATAGATTATTATGTTTTGACACCACAAGATGCTGTAAACTTAGTAAAAAAATACAAAACATTAACAATATCTTTTACCTACAATGATCCTATATCTTTTTATGAATATATGTATGACATAGCAAAAATTGCAAAACAAAATAATATTAGGATTGTATGGCACACAAACGCTGCTATAAATGAACAACCACTTAAAGAGATGCTAAAATATACTGACGCAATAACTGTTGACTTAAAAGGTTTCACTGAAGAGTTTTATAAAAACCAGTCCTCAGCAAAATTACAACCTGTATTAAATTCGTTAAAAATTATCAAACAACACACTGTTTGGCTTGAAATTGTAAATCTTATAATCCCAACATTAAATGACAATCCACAAGATATAAAAAATATGTGTCAATGGATAAAAGAAAACTTGGGTGACGAAACACCCATTCATTTTACAAGATTTTATCCAACATATAAAACAACACATCTTCCACCAACACCTGTTGAAACTTTAGAAAAAGCATATAGTATTGCGAAAGAAGTTGGATTAAAATATGTATATATTGGCAATGTCCCAGGACATAAATACAACTCAACTTATTGTCCTAATTGCGGAAAAAGATTAATTTATAGGATACATTTTGAAGTTTTGGAAAACAAAATAAAAGATGGTAAATGTTCTTTTTGTAAATATAAAATTGCAGGTGTATGGAAGTAAAGTATGGTTGTGTTAACTAAAAATTGTGTTCTTTGAGGTACAAAAAA
>CAZFSG010000017.1:0-2957 GCA_964521665.1 uncultured Elusimicrobia bacterium | reverse complement strand
TAAACTACAAAAATTGTTTGGATGAAAAAGTAGGTGAGCACGGGCTAAGTTTTAAAGAAATTGAAGAATATAAAGAAAAATTTGTTGAAATACATAAAAACTTAGTTAAAAAAATCAACGATCCGTCTCTTATGCTTGGTTGGGCAAAACTTCCATATGAAAATTTTCAAGTTAAAGAAATACTAAAAATGGTCTCCGAAGCAAAAAATAAGTTTGATACACTTTTAGTTTTAGGTATTGGCGGTTCTGCACTTGGGAACATCGCATTACAAAACGCATTAAAGGATAAATTTTGGAACAATTTGACAAAAAGTCAAAGAAAGGGATTTTTAAAACTTTATGTTTTTGACAATGTTGATCCTGATACTGCAAAAAGTTTGCTAAACCAACTTGATTTAAAGAAAACTTTAATAAATGTTATATCAAAAGCAGGTGACACTGCTGAAACACTCGCAACATTTTTTATTTTTTACGACGAACTTGTAAAAAAAGTAGGACAAAAAAAAGCAAAAGAACATATAATTATTACCACAGGACCAAAAACAGGTTTCTTAAGAGAACTTGTAAACAAAGGATATTCAAAATATGATTTTGTAATACCAGAAAATGTTGGTGGAAGGTTTTCGGTTTTGTCTCCTGTAGGACTTGTGTCAGCTGCGTTGACTGGAATAAATATAAAAAATCTTCTTTTTGGTGCTAAGGCAATGGCTGAAAAATACAAAGTTTTAAAAACAGATGTTAAACCTCAAGACATGTTTGAAAACGAAGCATTTATTTTTGCTCTAATAAACCATCTATTGTATCAGAAAGGAAAACATATATGTGTAATGATGCCATATTCTGATAAGTTATATGGTTTTGCTGATTGGTTTAGACAACTTTGGGCTGAAAGTTTAGGTAAAGAAAAGGATAATAACGGACAAATTGTCAATATAGGGCCAACACCAATAAAAGCATTAGGTGTTACTGACCAGCATTCACAACTACAACTTTACCGCGAGGGACCTTATGATAAAATTATTGTATTTTTATCAGTTGAAAAGTTTGGTTGTGAATTAAAGATCCCAAAGTTTAAAGAAGAACATTATTTATGTGGACACACATTAAACGAACTTTTTAAATCAGAAGAAAAAGCAACAGTTGCTTCATTAACACAAGCAAAAAGACCTAACTTAACTATTACATTACAAAAAATTGATGAAGAACATATTGGCCAACTAATTTATATGTTAGAACTTGCAACAGCATACGCAGGCGAACTTTTCAATATAGACGCCTTCAACCAACCTGGTGTAGTTTTAGGTAAAAACTACACCTACGCACTACTTGGTAGAAAAGGATACGAAAAATATTTAGAAGAATTGAAAAAATTTATCTAATTAATTTTTTTAGAACTTATAAGAAATCTTTAATCCAGCATTTATACCACTATAATCAGCAGGCACAGGCTTGTCATCAGCATCTTTCAATGTATCACCTTTTTTAACATTTGCTTCAGGAACATCTTTTGTTGCTTTTAGTTCATCAATTTTTGCTGTTCTGTAACCAAAACTTACTCCAACACTAACATTGCTAATTATATCATAATTTATACCAAAAGAAATATTTGCTATAATATTTTTTCCTTCATAAGGAATCTCAAATTTCTGTGATGTACCATCTGGCATTTCTTGTTCCCGTTTTATTATAAAATTTGCAAAACTATATCCTAAATATAAACCAGCAGTAAGATTAATTTTGTCAGCTCCTGTTGCAGAATATACTGCACCAATCATAGGATAAATCAAAGATGTTTCTCCAGTAGCTTTTATTTTAAAAAAAACTGGCCTCCCAAAAAGTTGTATTGACGTTTCTCCATAAACTTCTGCTGGTGAACAATTTAAATATCCTATCTTAGGTCCTATTGATAAGTTAGGAGTTATCCCATAGCTTAAACCTAAAGAAACAAGTATCCCACTACTAAATTTAGTTAATGATGTGTTCAAACCAACCCTTTGCAATAAAGATTCCAAATCTTCCAACTGTTTATTTATATCTTTCATATCAACTGTAGCATATTCAGCTGATACATCAAGTTTTATTTTTTGAGCATAAGTTAAACTACATAAAATTATAAACAAAATTACTAAAGATATGAGTTTCTTCATATTGCTACCCTCCTCGGAAATAAAGTTTATATTTTTGTCTCTTTCAGAAGGTTTCAAATTCCATAGATTGAAGAGACAAAATTGTTTTGCTTAATTAAATAAAATAATAATCTTTTTTTATCCGCGTGGGTGATATTTTTTATGTAATTCTTTTAGATGTTGACGGTCAACTTGAGTATAGATCTGTGTTGTAGAAATATCAGAATGTCCTAAAAGTTCTTGAACAACTCGTAAATCAGCACCGTATTTTAACATATGTGTTGCAAACGAATGTCTTAATGTATGTGGTGATACATTTTTAAGAATTCCTGCTTGTTTAACATAATTTTTTAGTTGTTCCCAAAAATCTATTCTTGAGATAGGTTTCCCAAGTTTGGACAAAAAAACATATTTATCATATTCATGGTTGAGTTTTCCATTAAATTTTTTTTCTCTTACTTTCAACCATTCTTTTAACGCTTCTATACTTTTTTTGTTCAACAAAACGATCCTTTCTTTTCCACCTTTGCCTATAACACGAATATATTTGTTTGTTAAATCTATTTGGTCAAAAGTAAGATTAACAAGTTCTGACACACGAAGACCTGTTGCATAAAGTATTTCTAACATTGCTTTGTTTCTTATATCATTAAACTTTTTTGGTTTAAAACTTAACAGTTTATCAACTTCTTCAACAGTAAGTACTGTAGGTAGTTTTCTTTGCAATTTTGGTCTCAACATATTTTCTGTAGGATTGTTAGTAGTAATATTTTCTGATATAAGAAACTTATGGAATTGTGTTATACAGGAAGATTTTCTATAGATAGAATT
>CAZFSG010000016.1:22270-27458 GCA_964521665.1 uncultured Elusimicrobia bacterium | reverse complement strand
AAAATTTTTAAATTACCTTTACTTTTGAGTTTCAACTTTGAACTTTGAACAATTAACTTAACAAGTTCTACTGTTTGTTTAATAGGATATTCTTTTTTTTGCCATTTATCTCCCCCACCTAAGTTGATACCTATCACTAAATCTTCTTTTGTGATAGAAAACTTTTTTGCAAACATTTCAGCAAAATTTTTCTCTTCTTTTGTAAGTCTTATAACAATTGGATAATTTTGTGGTAACAAATTTTTGAATCCTAAAATATCAATCATATATTGTTGATACGTTTTTTTATTCAGTTTCTTTAATACATCATTATGACTTAACTCAAACCATTTTTTTGCTGCTTCGTTAGAACATATTATTGTATCAGTTTCATCTAAGAAAAAGCCAAATTTTTCATTAGCAAATATATTTTTTGTCAACCTTAAGGCAGAATAGTCTAAATCAAGATTTATCAAAATATCAAAATGTAAGTTGTACAATTGATACACTTTGCTGTAAGGAATTATTTCATCCACATATGGATTATTGTATAAAACCTCAACAGCATTGTCTTCAGTTACCCAAAAAATTTTAGAATTTTTATATTTTGTTTTTAACGGTTTCAAAATAGATGTAGTTCTTACAACATCACCTAATGCAGCAAGTTTTATTATTAAAATTTTTTTGTTTATTGGTTTATAATATTTACAATTTTCACAAGTTGTATTTTTGTCTTGTTTATGATACAAACAAGGACGGTCATAAACAAAATATATACAATCTTGTTTCATTAGAATTTTGCCTTATATTTTATATAGGTGTTAATATTACTCGCCTAAATTCTATGACTACAAAAATTTTGTTGTCTATTTATTTTTTTCACTAATTGAAGAATTGTCCAGTTTTCACATATTTAGTCGTTTATATTCTCACATTTATTCCATGATTTTTTAATGCAAGTTTAACTTTTTTAATTGAGTATTTTTTATAATGAAAAACAGATGCTGCAAGCACTGCTGAAACATTCGTCTTTTTTATAACTTCTATAAAATGTTCAATTTTACCTGCACCACCTGAGGCTATAACTGGTATTGAAACATTATCAACAACATTTTTTGTAAGTTCAATATCATAACCTTGTTTAGTTCCGTCAGCATCTATACTTGTAAGTAAAATTTCGCCTGCAGAAAGTCTCTCTACATCTTTTGCCCATTTAATAACATCTAATCCTGTTGGCGTAGTCCCAGCATTAATATATACTTCCCAACAACTCTTTTTAACTTTTTTTGAAGTTCGGGCTTCAAAAACTTTTTTAGCATCTATTGCTACTACAATACATTGTGAGCCAAAGATTTCAGCTGCTTGTTTTACAAGTTGTGGATTTTTGACAGCAGCTGTGTTTATTGCAACTTTATCTGCGCCTGAGTTCAGTAAATTTCTTATATCTTCAATACTTCTTATCCCCCCGCCTACTGTTAATGGTACAAAAACATTTTTTGCTGTTTTTTCTACAACCTTATACAAAGTTTTCCTGTTTTGTATTGTTGCAGTGATGTCTAAGAACACAATTTCGTCAGCACCTTCATCAGAATACCATTTTGCAAGTTCAACAGGGTCTCCTGCATAACGAAGATTTTCAAAATGTATCCCTTTTACTACTTTACCATCTTTTACATCTAAACATGGAATAATTCTTACTGTGTACATATTTTTTTAACTTTCTAAAAAATTCTTTCTTAACCCAAAAGTTAAAATAATAAAATTTATAACACGCTTTGTCATAGTTTGTTAAAATATGTAATAATGTTTTCTAACAACTTTAGTCCTTTTTGTCCACTTTTTTCTAAATGAAACTGTGTTGCAACTAAATTATTTTTTACTATCATTGAACAAAAATTTATTCCATAATTTGATGTTGCAAAAATTATTTCTTTTTGTTTTATTACTGGGTAATATGAATGGACAAAATAAAAATATTCCTCTTTTTTTAACCCATCAAGAAGAATAGTATCTTCTTTTTCAAACTTAACAATATTCCAACACATATGTGGCACAACTAAATTTTTCAATTTAAATTTTACGACTTTACCGTCAATTAATCCTAACCCATGTATATTTTTTGCTTCTTGACTGTTTTTTAATACAAGTTGTATTCCTAAACAAATACCTAAAATAGGTTTACCAAATTCAAAGAATTTTATTACTTGTTCAAAAAGACCATTTTGTTGCATGTTTTTTATTGCAGCACCAAAATTTCCTACACCAGGCAAAATTAACATATCAACATTGTTATTTTGTTTATCTAAAATAATTGGCTGTAAACCAAAAACTTTTACTGCTTTATAGATACTCATAAGATTGCCAGCACCATAGTTTATTATTCCAACTTTTTTAATCATTGTTTTTTAATTAAATATCCAATTAAATTTTTCAAATTTATTTTTTCTTTTTTCAGATAATTTTCTAAAAATTTTATACATTTAATTGGAAGTTGTGGATCTCTAAAATATCCACTACCTATTTGTACAGCATTTGCTCCTAATAAAAGATATTCAATAACGTCGCTTCCATTTAAAACACCACCACATGCAATAATATCAATATCTACAATTTTTTTAATATCATAAACATATCTTTGTACTATAACTTTTATTGCAGGTCCTGAATATCCACCATAGATATTCCCAAGATTAAACTTTTTTTCTTTATAATCTACAGAAACAGACTTAAAAGAATTAAGTAATACGACCGCATCATATCCTTCATCTTTTGCTATTTTTGAGATATTTATTACATCCATTTCGTACGATAGTTTCAAAAACAATGGTTTTCTAACTTTATTTCTTATTTTTCTAAGTATAGTAATCAATTTGTCTAAATTGTAAAACCATTCTTCTTTTTCTACATTAGGACAAGAAAGATTTATCTCATACCCATCAAACAATTCATATTCTTCAAGTTTATCAAGAGTTTCTTCAGCTTTTTCTTCAATTAAAAAACTTGCAATTTTTCGTGTTTTTATCTTCTTAATATAATTAATTTTTTCTTTTATTCCAACCACACCAGGATTTTCTAAACCAATTGAATTTATTATACCAAAACCAAGATCTACAATTCGTGGTGTAGGATTACCTTTTTTTGGTAAGTAAGTTATAGTTTTAAAAACTACACCTCCACATTTGTTTAATACATCTATATTTTTTTCGCCGAATCCACATACACCTGAAGCAAGAATAATGGGGTTTTTCAATACTAATTGGCCAGCAGTAGTCTGAAGAAAGTTAGTCATAAGAATTTTAAGGAAAGAAAAAAAATAAGGTGCGGGTGGGATTTGCACCCACGAATCGCGGTTTTGCAGACCGCTCCCTTAGCTACTTGGGTACCGCACCAAAAAAAACTTTTGCGGGGGGTGGATTTGAACCACCGACCTCAAGGTTATGGGCCTTGCGAGCTACCGGGCTGCTCCACCCCGCGATCTTTTCATTCTTCGTATTCAAACTTATAACCTATATTTTCTACTGTTTTTATATAATCTCCGATTTCTTCACCTAATTTTTTTCTTAAATTCATCACATGTACATCTAATGTTCTTGTTTTTTCCATCTCTTCTTCATCAACATAACCCCATAATGTCTTTAACAAAAATTTTCGTTCAAGGACACGATTCCTGTTTTTCATTAATAAATATAAAAGTTGAAATTCTTTTGGTGTAAGTTCAACTTTTTTTGGTTGTAAAATAGTCACTGAATAACTGTCAACATCAATTGTTATCGGTCCTACAGTGATAACTTCGTGTGGTTTCCCACCAAAAATTTCAACTCGTCTTAATAACGATTTTATTCTTGCTACGAGTTCCCTTGGTTCAAAAGGTTTAACAATATAATCGTCGGCACCGCTTTCAAACCCTATAAGTTTATCCTCAGTTGTTGCTCTTGCAGTAAGCATAATAACAGGTATTGTTTGAAACCTGAAATCTGATTTCAGTTCTCTACATATATCAACACCGTCTACATCAGGTAATGTTAAATCCAACAAAATAAGATCTGGCGAATGAAGCAAAATTTTCTTTACAATATCTTTACCAGTATATGAGTGGATTACCTCAAACTCAGCTGCAGTTAAAACTTGTTTTATAAATTCAACAGTTTCTTGATCATCTTCTACAACTAATATTTTACTCATAGTTTATTTTTACAAAAACAAAAAATAGAATTCAATAATAACAAAAAAAATTATTTTACATATTTTTCTTTTAATACTTTATCTAAATCTGAATTTATTTTTACTACAGGTAAAACAGGTATTAATGAAACTTTAATTTTTTTAACTTCTTTTTCTGAAAAATATAAACATATCCAAGTTATATACTCTGCTGATACAGAAGAAAAAATAATCGGTACATCATTGTATTTTATCATTTGTGGAAGATTATAATTATGATTGCCACTTATAACAAGTTTTATCTCAGAAATTTGTTTTAAGATGTCTATATCATCAAGATATCCAAGATTTGAAAATAAAAATACATTTTTTATTTTATTTTTCTCTATTACCTGTTTTATTTCTTTAACACAATTTTTCTTTGTTGTCCCATACGAAATAAAAAAAATTGTAAAATCTTCAAAGTTGTTATACCAAACATTGTTTTCAAAAGATTTGTTAGCCTTTTCCGGTAATGGTAGGACAAATTTTTCATTTTGTTTTTCTTTTTGAACAATATTAAAAATGTCTGACAACTTAGAAACTTCTTTTTCACCTAAAACTATCTTATCATAATTTGTCAATATCATAGAATAAACGATTTTTTTAATTTCTTCATTTTTAACATCTTGTGGTAAAAAATTTCCTAAATCAAATATATAAGAATCTAGTTTAGATTTATACGCGGATAAGATACTTTCTCGTTGTAACCACCCACCTATGTTATATGTCTGAGGACAACTTGGACATGGTGTGATAACACCTGCTAAACCACATGTAACTAATAGATTAATTATCTTCCAATTTTCGTTATATTCATATCGTTCTTTTAGTTGTTTCTCAAGTTGGACAAAGTCGCTAACGTCAGTATAAACCATGTTTTTGTAGACAATACCAAGTTTTTTTTCTTTCCCAAAATTAAGGTTTACATTATACCCTTTTGGGTCAAACAACAATTTTATATTATGTTTTTTAAAAAACTCAGTAGATATATATTTATAAAATTCTT
>CAZFSG010000016.1:0-22170 GCA_964521665.1 uncultured Elusimicrobia bacterium | reverse complement strand
ACCATTTTTTTCATACTTTGTTTGGATAACCAATATCAACTACTTTTAATTTACCTAACAAAGATTTAACATGTTTTAGTTTAAACGAACTTTTAAGAAAACCAATAGTTACAGTAAAAGAAGGTTTCACAGCACAACCTAAAATTTCGCCTGTATCAGCATTTAATCCAGATGGTACATCAATAGAAAAGATTGTCTTATTACTCTTATTGATAATTTCAATTGCATCTTTAAACTCACCTTCAACAGGTCTTGATAGTCCAATACCAAAAATTGCGTCTATTATAACATCGTATTTGTTTATCATAAGTTTAACTTTTTTATATTCAAACTTTTGTATTTTGACTTTTAATCGTTCTAAAATTTCATAATTTTGCAAAGTATCACCTGAATATTTATTTTTATCTACAAATGTTACTACACAAACTTTGAATCCCCAAATAAAAAGATATCTTGCACAAACAAATCCGTCTCCACCGTTTTTGCCAGGACCACAAAAAATCAAGATTTTATTTAACTTATTCTTTTTTGCATATTTTTTAACAATTTCTGCAACAGCTCTTCCTGCATTTTCCATTAAAATATAGGATGGTATTAAAAACTTTTCTGTTGCAAGTTTATCAATTTTGTAAATTTGTTGTGAGGTAAGAAATTTATGATATTTCATTATCTTCGTATATTCAAAAATTTTACAAGTTGGTTATAAGACAAGGTGTTTACAACATCTTTTTTCTCAAGCCAACCACGACGTGCCACATACACTCCTAAAAATAAATATTCCATTTGTGAAACATGGTGTGCATCTGTCCCTATAGATAAGATAACTCCTTGTTCTTTTGCATATTTTGTATTTATATCATCTAAATCAAGCCGTTCTGGGAACGCATTAATTTCTAACATAACTTTATTTTTTGCTGCATATTCAATAACTTTTGATATATTAACTTTATATGGCTGACGTTTGTTTAACAATCTACCAGTAGGATGAGAGATTGAATGAACATATTTATTATCCATTGCTTTCAAAATCCTCTCGGTAATTTGTTCTTCAGATTGTTTAAACCCTGTATGAATTGCAGCAATAACAAAATCAAGTTCTTTTAACACTTCGTCTGGATAGTCAAGTTTACCATCAGAAAGTATATCTACTTCTTGTCCACAAAGTATCTTTACTTTAGACGTTTTATTCAAATTTTTTATTTCTTCAATTTTTTTATAAAGATCTTTTATCTCAACTCCACCTGCTACTTTTAAACTTTGTGAATGGTCACAAATAATTATCCATTCATATCCAAGTTTAGCAGCATATTCTGCGATTTCTTTTATACTATTAGCTCCGTCAGAATAGTTTGAATGTATATGTGTATCACCTTTAATATCTTTTAGTTCAATAAGTTTTGGTAGTTCACCTTTTGCAGCTTTTTCTATTTCACCTCTATCTTCTCTTAGTTCTGGTTCAATATATTGAAGACCTAAGATTTTATATACTTCTTCTTCAGTTTTCCCACATATAGGTTTATCTTTTTTATCAATTTTGAACACTCCATATTCACTTAATGTGAATCCTTTTTTGTTTGCTATTTCTCTAAGGTGTATATTATGTTGTTTGGAACCTGTGAAATACTGTAATGCAGCACCATAAACCTCTTTTGGAACTACACGTAAGTCAACTTGGAAGTTTGAAACAGTAAGTATACTACCTTTTGTTTCACCACAAGCAAGAACTTTTTTTACAGAAGGAAGTGTTGTAAACTTTTCAATAATAGATTTTTCATTCCCTTCTTTGACACAGCATAAAATATCAATATCTCCTATAGTTTCTTTTTTTCTTCTTAAAGATCCGCAAGGGTCAATATTTATAATTTCCTTATTTTTTTTAAGTTGTTCTAAGATTTCTTCTACTGTTTTTAATGCGTCAAATAGCAACAATCGTTGTTCAGAAGTTGATAACAAATCAATTCCTTCTAATATATTTTGTTCAATTTTTTCTCCGAAACCAGGCAAGTTTCTTAACGCACCTTTTTTAGCATATTCTTGTAATGTTTTGACATCTTTTATTCCGAGTTTTTCATAAAGTAAACGGACACGTTTTGGTCCCAAACCAGGTATCTTCAACATTTCAATGACACCTTCAGGAAACTTAGTTTTAAGTTCTTCTAACCGTTGAATTTTGCCAGTATCAAAATATTCAACAATTTTTTCTGCTATGCTTTTACCTACGCCTGGAATTGAAGAAAGTTTCTCAAAATCAGAAACCAGATTTTCAATAGGTTCAGGTAAACTTTCAATAACTTGTGCTGCTTTTTCATATGCACGTATTTTAAACGGATTTTCATCAGTTAAACTTAAAAGTTGTGCTATTAGATAAAACTGTTCTGCAACTTCTTTGTTTCTCATATTTTTTATTTTAGCAAGTTAATTACTAACTAACCATTGCCTTTAACCTTAAAGCGTCTTCATACATTGTTGAATTGTTAAACATAACATAATTTAATTTTTTATCACACATTTCTAAAACTTTTTTTAGTTCTTCATCAGAAAAAGTGTAATTATAATCCAGCCGATTGCCTATATGTAAACCGTGTAACCGATAATATCTGTATTTGCCATAATATGGTTTTGAATATAACGGATCAACACAATGTATTAAATCTAATTCTTTACAAACTTTAGAAACAATCTTTTTATCCCATTTTTCCCCACGTACTTCTATAATAAAATCAAAGTTATATTTTTGTCTATCTTTTTTTATTTTGTCAAAAAAAACATAGAGGTTTTTTAAATTTTGTTCTTCAGGAGTAAAACTTGATGGACATTGAAACAAAATTTTTTTACAACCAAGTTCTACTGCAAAATCTTTTGTTCTTTCCCATGCTAAAAATACTTCTTTTGTCGGCGAGAAAAACCCGTAGTTGTTTTTATTACCAATTTTTTCTTTCATTCTACGATAAGTAAAAGATGAACTTTTATGTGTAATAACTTGCCATGATTTTATTATAAACTCGAAATTAGGGTTTTCAGTTTCAGCTTCTTTTTTCCATTTTGTTGCTGTATTTAAAGAAGGAATTTGATAAAAAGTAGAATTTATTTCTATACAATTAAATTCTTGATAATACTTTTTATGTCCTATTGGGAAGCCACAACAACCTATTTTTATTTCCCCTTTCATTGAAAATTTAATATAAAATTCTTATATATATTTTCAACTTTAAATGAAAATAAAAAATTTTATCAAAACTTACAAGTGTTTAGTATTTTATACTTTATTTTTTATCTCTAATGTTTATTCTTTCAATTTTTTAATCAATATTTTCTACAGTATCTTACCACAACCTATCCGCAGCGCATTTAAAGGTGAAGGGTTGCAGATTGACCAGTTTGAATACGGTTTTGGAAACTGTAATTTTTCTTCATTAGGATATTTAAATTCTTCCTTACATTATACTTCTGGAGAAGTTATAAGCGAAAAAATAGAGTTTTCTGTGCCAACATTTTATTTATATGGTGGATATATTGCTCATGTTTCTACACCAATATGTAGTATAATTTATCCTGGTTGGCAACTTGAGACAGAGGTAGGTTATGGTGGAGTAAACTATGATTATGAAATGAAAGAACAAAACAGACAATTTTTTGTGACAGGTACCTCTGGCTTTAACTGGAGAATATATAAATCAAAATACTCCTTACCAAAAAGTTTTACTATAAATTTAATGACAGGATATAAACTACATTATATATTAAAAGATCTATTATATTATGGAGTACAAATTGGTATTTTTGTTAGTCCAAAAATTTCATTTTCTTGTGAATATTATACAACTTATAAAGGAGGCAACTTTTTTATCTTCAGCAGAGAAGGAACTCAAGCAACTTCTAATGAAACACATTTATTATTTAGCACAAACTTTTTAATATCACAAAAGTATTTATTAAAAATTTCTTACCTTTATAAACAATGGTCTTTGGTGCAACTTACACCTCCTCAGACAAAACAAAATGTTAACTTATATGGTTTCGTATTATCACTCATCAGCAAGTGAAGTTTTAGAAATACTACTTTTTTGTTCTTCCAACTTAAAAATTTTTTTTACAATTTTATAAAAAACTATTCCAAAAATTATACCTATAACAGCTCCTGATATCACATCTAACGGATAATGAACACCAACATATATCCTTGAAAATCCTGATAAAAACGCTACAATAAATGCTATTGTTGTATAAACAGGATTTTTAAAAAATAACATTATTAAAGTTGCCACAGTGAACGAATTCACTGCATGAGATGACGGAAAAGAAGGTCCTGCTGAGGATACAAGTTTGTAGACATCTGGTAACACTTCAAACGGTCTTTGTCGTAAAATTAAAAATTTTAATATTTTACTGCTTAAAAAATCAGATATAGCAACTGTAATTATTATAGTCCATCCTGCTATACGGTATTTATATTTTGATGAAAACACCATTAAAAACCATAGTATTAAAAATATAATATAAAAATTTTTGGGATTTGTTAAAAAAGGCATTATAATGTCAAAATAAACATTTTTCATATTATGGTTGACAAAATAAAACAGAGTAGTATCTAAATTAATTATAAACTTTAACATTCTATTTTCTTTGGCTAAAATATTCTAACAGCTTAGATAAAATAAAATCAGGTTTTATACCTTCGGCTATTGCTTGAAAATTAAGTATAATTCTGTGTCTTAACGCAGGAAATATAATTTCGTTTACATCGTCAATACTTACTGTTGTATGGTTGTTTAACAAAGCATTAACTTTTGCTGCAATAACAATAGATTGTTCAGCGCGTGGGCTACATCCCCATTGAACATATTTTTTTATAAAATCAGGCGAGGAAAGTTCTGTAGGACGTGTTGCACGAACAAAATCTATTATATATTCTAAAACATGTTCACTTATAGGTACTTTGCGAACAAAATTTTGTAATTCTAAAATTTCTTTTTTTGAAACAACTTTTTCTACTTTTTGTTCTAAAATTCCAGTTGTACGATACAAAATTTCCATTTCTTCTTCTTTTGATGGATAATCAATGTTAATTTGGAAAAAAAACCTGTCAAGTTGCGCTTCTGGCAAAGGATAAGTACCTTCTTGTTCAATAGGATTTTGTGTTGCTAAAACAAAAAATGGTTGTTCAATTTCATAGGTAACACCATTTACTGTTACTTTATATTCCTGCATCGATTGTAACAAAGCAGATTGTGTTTTAGGTGGTGTACGATTGATCTCATCTGCTAAAACAATGTTTGCAAAAATTGGTCCTGGTATAAATCTATAATATCTTTTTTTACTGATAGGATCCTCTTCTACAATTTCTGTTCCAGTAATATCTGATGGCATAAGATCCGGAGTAAACTGAATTCTACTAAACTTAAGATCTAAAACGTCAGCCAATGTATGAACAATCATTGTTTTTGCAAGGCCAGGAACACCTACTATCAAACAATGACCTTTTGAAAAAAGAGATATAATAAGTTCTTTTATTACCTGCTTTTGCCCAACAATTTTTTTACTAACTTCTGTTATAATTTTTGAAAATTTTTCTACTACTTGTTCCGCTAATTCAATATCTTTATTCACAAATTTTTTTCTCCTTTTACATTTTTTGTGGTGCTGTAATGTTTAATATATCAAGTGCATTTTTGATAATATTTTTCGTTGCTATCACAAGTAACAGTCTTGGGAATACAATAATTTTATTTCTTTCTATAACTCTGCATTCTTCATAAAACTTATGAAATATTTTTGCAAGTTCTACAAGATAATTACACAAATGGTGTACTGAAAAAGTTTCTATACAAAGGGTTAAAACATCTGAATAAAAACTTAATTTTTTGACTAGACTTAATTCAGAATCAACAAACTTGTGTTCATATAGTTGCTTAAAATATTCTTCTAAATAATGATTTATGCTATTCAAACTTATAATTTTATCAACTTCTGCTAAAATACTACAACACCGAGTGTGTGCATATTGAATATAATATACAGGATTTTTTAACGAATGTTCTTTTGCAAGTTCAAGGTCAAAATCAAGATGTGTATTAGGCGATTTTGTTAACAAAAAAAATCGTGTTACATCAACACCTACTTCGTTAATCACTTCGTCTAATGTAACAAACTTTCCTTCACGGGTTGACATTGAAACTCTTTGTTTATTTTCAATAAGTGATACTAATTGATAAAGAACAATTTTTAATTTTGCATCATAATGTTCAAAAGAACAAATTTTTTCAAAAGCTGATTTAATACGATCAACATATCCGTGGTGGTCTGTACCCCAAATGTTTATTAACAAGTTATACCCGCGCTGAATTTTGTTGTAATGATACAATATATCACTAAAAAAATATGTTGGTTCACCAGTTGATCTTATTATAACTCTATCTTTATCATCGCCGAATTGTGCTGATTTAAACCATAACGCATTGTCTCTTTCTTCAACTAACCCATTTTTAATAAGTAGTTCTTTAATCTTTTCTACAAATGAAGATTCATATAATGAACTTTCATAAAAATAATTGTCAAATATTACTCTAAAATTTGTAAGAGAAGTTTTTATTTGTTCCATCACCGATTCTACAATAAATTTTTGTATTTGTTTAAAATTTTCTTTGTTAACTTTTCCAAAATTAGATTTTACCTTTAATGCAATATCTTTAATATAATTACCTTTATATCTTGCCTGTTGGACAATTTCTTCACAAAATGTTTTTATATCATCATCTACAGATGAATTATCATACTCATACAAACTCATAATAACTGAAGCGGATAGTGCATTTATTTGTCTGCCAATATCGTTAACGTAATACTCTTTTGTTATATTATACCCTAATTTTTTAAATATATTACCTAAGACATCGCCTAAGACAGCACTTCTACCATGGCCTATGTGTAAAGGTCCGGTTGGATTTGCAGAAACAAATTCTATCAAAACTTTTATTTCTTCTTTTGGTTTACATACGGGATAGTTTTCTTTATTTAAAACAATCTGTTTTATTTCCTCCAGCAACAAATCTTTTGACAAATTAAAATTTATAAATCCTGGCGGTGAATAATCTATATCAGAAAATAAAAATGTACCAAATTGTTTTACACACAAATTCTTTATTTGTTCAAACACATTCTGTGGTTCAAGTTCATATTTTTTTGATACAATAATAGGAATGTTTGTTGCGAGATCAAATTTAACTTCTTGTGGTGGTTCTTCAACATCAAACTCTATTTCCCAATTTAGTATTGAAAGTATTTCATTTAATGCTTTTTTTACTTTTTCTTTCATAACTAACTTTTTTACCTTTTGCCCATATTTTTTCTAATGCATAAAATTCGCGTACCTCTTTTAACATTATATGTACAACAACATTAATATAATCAATTACTACCCATCGGTTATATTCTTCACCTTCAGTATGATGTGGTGTAATACTATATTGTTTTTTAACTTCTGTAATAATATATTCGGTTAACGATTTTATATGTATTTCAGCAAGACCTGTCATTATGACAAAATAATCACAAAAATTACAAACTTTCCTTAAGTCAAGAATTATAACATTCTCAGCTTTTTTATCTTTGGCAAGTCTTGCAACAAATTTTGCAAGCGTAATTGGAGAAGATAGTATCTTTTTGTTTTTGGTTCTATTCACTCTTTATATCTATCCAGAAATTTTTGATGTAATCTCAAACATAGGTAAATACATTGCTACTACCATACCACCAACA
Organism: uncultured Elusimicrobia bacterium; assembly: GCA_964521665.1. Lineage (GTDB taxonomy): Bacteria > Elusimicrobiota > Endomicrobiia > DTEH01 > DTEH01 > JANXDG01. Next base: position 14,415 of record CAZFSG010000016.1, on the reverse strand, counting down.
ACAACTGCTAAAAATACAATTATTAACGGTTCAATCATACCTGCTAAACCATTAACTGCGTCAGCAACTTCTCTATCATAAAAATCAGCGATTTTTGCTAACATTGCATCAAGCGCACCTGTTTCTTCACCTACTGCAATCATTTGTATTACCATGGGTGGAAACACACCACTTTTTTTTAACGGTTCAGCAATGCGTTCTCCTTCACGTATTGCTTCCCTTGCTTCTAATATAGTTTTTTCTATAAGTTTATTTCCTGCAGTTTTCGCAACAGTTTCTAATGCTTGCAAAATTGGTACACCAGCATGGATAAGTGTACTCAAAGTACGAGTAAACCTTCCCACTGCAGTTTTTTTAACTACATCACCAAAAATAGGCGCGTTTAATAACATACTATCAACTTTTAATGCAAACTTATAATTTGTCTTATATGTTCTACGAAAAATTACAACAATTGTTACACCTATCAATATAAACAACCATATCCATTTCTTTAAAAAATTTGATAAGTTCACTAACATTAGTGTAGGAGCAGGAAGTTTTGCACCTATTTCTGCAAACAATGCTGCAAACCGTGGTACTACTACTGTCAACATAATTATTGCAGCAGCTACTGCTACAACTGAGACTATTATAGGATACATCATTGCAGATTTTATTTTTGACTTCAACGCTTCAGTAGATTCAAGATATGTTGCTAACCTGTCTAACACTTGATCAAGTATACCACCTACTTCACCTGCATGAACCATTCCTATGTATAATTCAGAAAACACATCTGGATGTTTACTTAATGCTTCAGAAATTGATACACCTGCTTCTATGTCAGACCTTACTGCACGAATAATCTTACGAAAAGTTGGTGATTCAAATTGTTCTTCAAGTATAGACAATCCTTGAACCAATTGTACACCTGAAGAAACCAAAGTTGCAAGTTGTCGTGAAAAAATTGTTAATTCAGTAGATTTTACTTTCCTTTTTAAAAACGGAATATTGGTAAGAATATTTTTAAAAAAACTTTCTTTTTGTTCCTTAACTTCAATAACAAAATATTTTAAGCTGCGTAGCTTCTCTACAACTTCTGTTTGAGAAGATGCTTCTACTACATCAGATATTTCTTTACCAGTGGGAGTTTTTGCTCTAAATATATACTTTGGCATTTTTTTAAATCTTCTCTAAAATATAAATATAATCACCATTACTTATATTAGCAGCATTTGCTTCATCTATATCAAGATGACATTCAGTAGCGTAATCTTTTGATACACGACAAATAACATCACTAAAAATTGTTTCTCTACCTTTACCTTTACCAGCTAAAATTTTTACAAAATCTTTGTCTTTAATACCTAACCTTTCTGCATATTCAGGTGTAAAATGTATATGTCTTAATGCTATAATACATCCTTCTTTAAGTTCAACTTTCCCCTTAGGTCCAACTATTGTACATCCAGCAGAACCTGCTAAATTACCAGAATCACGTATTGGCGGTGTTACACCTAAAACAAAACTATCAGACTTAGAAATTTCAATTTGTGTATATTTTCGTAAAGGACCAACTATACGAACATTCTCAAACTTACCTTTAGGGCCAATGATTGTAACAGTTTCGTTTGCAGCAAACTGTCCAGGTTGAAGTAAATCACGATATTTTGTAAGTTGTGCATTTTCACCAAAAAGTATCTCAAAATGTTCTTTCGTCAAATGTACATGTCGGTTAGAAATATTAACGACAATTGGAAACTTTTCAAAAATTTCTCTTTGATTAATTTTTTCAGCAATTTTATCCACAAGTTCTTTCATTTGTCATAACATACAATTTTATAAAAACTTTCTACATTAAGTGATGAACCGCCAACAAGCCCACCATCTACATCTTTTTGTTCCATGATACCTTTAAAATTCTCCGGTGTTATAGAACCACCATATAATATCCTAACTTTTTCTGCTACTATAGAACCATAAAGTTCTGCATATTTCTCTCTTATAAACTGTTGTGCTTGTTGAGCTTGTTGTGGTGTTGCGTTTTTCCCAGTACCTATTGCCCATACTGGTTCATACGCAATAACTATTTTCTCAGCATCTAAAGTTGATAAATTACACAACGAGTGTTTTACTTGATATTCTAAAACTTCAAAGGTTTTATTTGCCTCTCTTTCTTGTAATGTTTCACCTATACATACGATAGGAATAAGACCATGTTTTAATGCTGACAAAACTTTTTTGTTTATAAACTCATCTGTTTCATTAAAATACTTCCTTCGTTCTGAATGACCTAAAATTACATATTCACAACCTATATCTTTTAACATAACTGGGCTTATCTCACCAGTAAACGCTCCTTTTTCTTCAAAATACATATTTTGTGCACCAAGTTTTATATTACTGTTTTCTAAATGTTTTTTAACAATATATAACAAAGTAAACGGAACACATAATACTATTTCTCTGTCATAAATGTTTGATACTAATGGTACAAACTCAGTTACAAAACTTTCAGCTTCTGAGACTGTTTTGTTCATCTTCCAGTTAGCTGCAATAATCGGTTTTCTCATATATTTATCCTTTAAAAAATTTTATTTTGTTCAATTGAATTACAAAAATATTATCCATCTTTCAACATTATTATAAAAAAAATTTTTAAAAGCAAATTCTGTTCCTACCTAAAAATTTTGCTTGATATAAAAGTTTGTCTGTTTTATTAATAAACTCTTCAACAGTGTCATTCATATCATACTCTTTTACTCCGAAAGAGCAACTAACAGATATTTGTTGGCCATCTTGAATTGTTATTTTTTTAGCAGAAATTTGGTTTTTCAACCGTTCAGCTATACTAACAGCTCCTTCTAACTTTGTATTAGGCAAAATTATACAAAATTCTTCTCCGCCATACCTTCCTGCAATATCAGAAAATCTTATGTTATCTTTTATTATCTTTGCTATGGATATTATAACTTTATCTCCGGATTGATGTCCATATTTATCATTTATTTGTTTAAAATGGTCAATATCAATCAGTATTAACGATAATGTTGACTTAAACTTTTTTGAAAACTCAATTTCTTGCTGTAAACGTTTTAATATATAATTATGGTTGTACATTTTTGTCATACTGTCAGACACAGCATCAAAATATTTGTAACAATTATCAATTATTATCGAAATATAATCTGATAAAATTTTTAACAACATCTTGTCTAAAAATGATGACGGAAATCTTGTATTGATATTAAAATGTAAATTAACAACACCAAAATTTTTATTTTCTACTTTCAAAGGTAGAACCACTAACTTTTCTTTTTTAACAGGTTTATCTGATGAAAAAATTTTATAATAATAATCAGATTTTGAAACATCTTTAACAACTACTGGCTGACTAAGATTTAACGCTTTAGCTACGATGCCTTCTGTAAGAGGAAGTTTTATCATACGGATTGCAGCAGTTAATATATTTTCTCCAATTTTTATTTTTAACATGTTATCAGTATTGTCAACAAGCATAATAGAACAACGTTGTGGTTTCAGCAACTTTTTAACAATATCTAAAACTTGTGGTAAAACTTTGTCAATCTCAAGAGATGGTTCTACTGAAAAAAGTGTTTTAAGAATAAACAAAATTTTCTTTTTGTAAAAATACGATATTAAAAAATATGTAGTTAAACAAACAAAAAGGATTGATAGTAGTATAAGAATTAGAGATGGGCAAAAATTCATTTAAAATTTATTTCAGCAGATACCATAACAAAATTAATAATAGAATAATAAAAAATATTGTAAAAATATTTCTATGTTTAGCAACACGAGGAAAAAACTCTGTTTTTAACAACTTTTTGCTATAAGAAGCATTTGATATCCTGCTAAAACATATCCTGCAATACTTTGTTCCAACTTTATTTTCTGTACCACAAATTGGACATTTTATATATTTCATTTTATTATCCTAAAAAATTTTATGTTAACAAAACACCAGCAACTGTTGCTGTTTGTAAACAAGCAAGTGTTCCTGCAATAAGAGATTTTATGCCAAGTTGTGCAAGAGTAGTTTTACGTTGTGGAGCAATAGCGCCTATACCACCAATCTGTATTCCTATTGATAAAAAGTTTGAGAAACCACATAATGCATACGAAAGTATTACTGCGCTTCTATAAGAAACAATAGTAGGGTTAGAGGTATACATCTGTGCCCAGTTTGCATATGCTACAAATTCGTTAAAAAAAGTTTTTTGTCCAATAAGTTGTCCTGCAATAAAAATATCTTTTGTATCAACTCCGAGTAACCATGAGATAGGTGCAAAAAATATACCAAATAGTTTATCAAAAGTTAGGTTTTTAGTAAAACTTAATGGTAATAAATTACCTATTAATCCTAATACATAATTTGCAAAATATAATAATGCCATAAAACTTACAAGCATCGCACCTACATTTACTGCAAGTCGTAATCCTACAGTAGTACCATTTGCAATTGCTTCAATAACATTCGCATCTGTTTTTTCATATTTCACTTTAACATGACCTAAAGTTTGTGGTTCTTCAGTTTCTGGAACCAAAAGTTTTGAAAAAACTAATGCAGCAGGCGCTGACATTACTGAAGCTGTCATTAAATGTCCAGCGATGTCCGGAATGTAGTTCTTCAACAAACTCACATACGCTGCCATTACACCACCAGCTATTGTTGCCATACCGCCAGTCATTACTGCAAGTAATTCTGAGCGTGTCATATTAGCAATATATGGACGAACTAAAAGTGGTGCTTCTGTTTGCCCAACAAAAATGTTTGCTGAACAACAAAGTGTTTCTGCGCCAGAAGTTCCCATTGTTTTTACCATAATTCTTGCAAAAAGTTCTACTATAAACTGCATTATACCAAAATAATATAATATTGAAATAAAAGCTGAAAAGAATACTATCGTAGGTAAAACTTTGAATGCAAAAATGTATCCAAACTTGTCAGTATTTGTTACAAGTTCACCAAAAATAAATTCTGCACCACGATCCGCAAAAGATACTAATACAATAAACATTTTGTTAAAAAATTCGAAGAACCAACGACCAGGCGGTGTTTTTAATACAATTATACCTAATATAACTTGTAACAAAGTTCCCCATATTATTGTCTTCCACAAAATTTTTTTCCTGTTTTCAGAAATAAGCCATCCGATAAATATAAGTGTTATCATTCCTAGCAAACTTATTAGATTTTTCATAATTTTTTTCAATTGTATAACAAATATTTTTTCCTAATTTTTAAAAACTCCTATAGTTCGGGTGGCCATCTTTCAACAATTTTTTCTACAGGTTCGCGAGATAATAACATTTCTCTTATATACGATCTTCCTGCAAGAACATCAAATCCTTCTGGAAGAACAAATTTGTTACCATAAAGTTTAATAACAGAATCTAACATATGCAATCCTAATTCTACAACTTTTATATCACGATCTGTAATTTTTATATATACACCGTTAACTGTTGACCTTTATATTTATACGCAGTATGTGTAAACTGTATTGGAACAAATTCAACTCCAGGGATATTTCTTAAATTAAGTTCTTTAGCCCATTCTTCTGCATTGATCCATGGTGCACCTACGTATTCAAAAGGTTTTTCTGTCCCTCTTCCTTCAGTAACATTTGTTCCAGCTTCAAAATATGCAATGCCTGGATACAAAGTTGCTGCTTGTAATGAACGTATATTTGGTGAGGTATTCACCCAAGGAATCCCTGTTTCATCAAACCACATATTACGTTTCCACCCTTTCATCTTTATAACTTTAAGTTTACAGTTGATCTTAAACTCTTTGTTAAACATTAATGCAAGTTCGCCAATTGTCATACCATGACGCACTGCTAACGGATAATAAGATGCAAACCTGCCTAAAAATTTTTTGTCAGTGACATTACCTTCAACATATATACCAGTTATTGGGTTAGGTCTGTCAAGGACAATAATAGGAATACGATTTTCTTTAGCTGCTTGCATACACAACGCAAGTGTTGTTATATAAGTATAAAACCTTGCACCAATATCTTGAATATCAAAAACTAAAATATCAATATTTTTCAACATTTCTTTAGTAGGTTTTTTAATTTTGCCATATAAACTGTAAATTGGGATGTTTGTGCGTGGTTCATAATAAACACCATCTATTAGTTTATCACCTAAGAATCCATGTTCTGGAGAAAATACTGCAACTAATTCTACACCTTTTGTGTTGTATAAAAGATCAAAAATATGCTCACCTTTTTTTGTAACACCTGGATGGTTGGTTATAAGTCCAACTTTTTTACCTTTCAAAATTCTAAATTTTTGTTGTTGTAAAACTTCTAAACCTAATAAAACATCACATTTTATCTGAGAAATAAAAAATGTTGAAAACATAATTAGTATACACAATTTTTCTATAAATTTGTTCATATAATAACTTCTTTATATAAATTGATATAATATACTTAACGCTGATAATGCAGCTAAATAACTTGTTTTTGGGTTATCTTCCGATGGAATGTTTTCAGTACGAGTAAAAATTTTCCCTGCAGAAGAAACAACCGTAACTTCATGAATATTATACTTTAAATCTTTTGCAGCAATTATTGTAACTTTAACTTTATCAGGATTGTTAGAGACAACAGCTAATGTAGCAGCAACGTTTATGTTTTGTGGAAAATTTTTCACTGCATCATAAACATTGCCATCAAACACTATTGTTTGTTTTTGTCTCAAAACTTTATTATACAAATCTTTATTTTGTCTAAAATAAGGTGAGTTAATTAATGTATTTAATGGTTTAATAGTTTTCAAATGTATTGATTTTATTTTTGTGTATTTTACAGCAGATAATGCATCACAACCTGCTATTGCACCTGAAGGAAGATAAATTTTGTACCCTTTTTTTATCAAATTTTTATATTTTGAAAAATTTTCTAACAAACCACCAACTGACAAAAATATGTATATTTTATCTTTATAAAATCTTATAAACCTAAAAATTTCGTTAACAGCATTAATTGATGCTGTTTCTAAAATTATATCAGAAAATTTTATAACTTCTTCAATTGAACTACATTTATTTATTTTTATATGCTGAAATTTTTTACAAAATTTTTCTAAATTGTCTAAGTTTATGTCATAAACATACAACTTTTTAACTTTAATATCCTTTGCTGTTTTAAAAATTAAAGTTGAGATATTACCTGTCCCTACAATACCTATTGTTTTCTTCATATTTTAAAATTTTTATATAATTCGTCTAACATTGAAGCAACTTTGTCTAACCTTTGTTTAAGTTCTTGATTAGATTGTGAAATATAAGTATTAACTATATCATTAATTTCTTTTTTTATTTCTTCAACTTTTTCTTTATCTGTTTTTATAAAATGTGATAAACTATCCACCATTTTCTGAAAACTACCAGCAAGTTCTTTTAACTCATCACCTTTCCTTAACTTAAGTTTTATAGTTAGGTCACCCTGGGATACTATATTAAACATTTTGTCAAACACATATAACGGTCCTGCAATACGATGTGAAACAAAAATACCTAATGCTATAACAATAATAATAAATATAAAACATAAAGAAAGTATTGTTTTAAATATAAGATGTGTTACTGCAACAACTTCTATCTCAGATAGGTTCTCTAATATAGGTGTGGTTCTTATTGTAAAATTAATAATTTGTGTGGTAATTAACAAAATTATAAAAATTAATACTACTATTATAAATATATATTTGAACTGAAATTTTGGTACAATAACATATTTCCGTCTACGAAACAAGGTAGGAATGTTTAATATCTTTATACCCATATATCATTTTACTTTCTTAAAAATTCATTTGGGTTAATTTTTACAGAAGGACCCATTGTAGAAGACAAGTGTATACTTTTCAAATAAACACCTTTTGCTTGTGGAGGTTTAAGTTTAATCACTGCTTCTACTACAGTATGGATGTTTTCTATTAATTTATCTGTATCAAAAGATAGTTTGCCTACATTACAATGTATAATACCATAAGAATCATTTCTGAACTCTATTCTTCCTTTTTTAGCTTCGTTAACTGTTTTTATTATTTCTGTAGTAACAGTACCTGTTTTAGGATTAGGCATAAGTCCTTTTGGACCTAAAATTTTACCAAGTTTTGCTAGATCTTTCATCATATCAGGAGTAGCAATTAAAACATCAAAATCAGTCCATCCTTTTGAAATTTTTTCAATTAATTCTTCAGAACCATAATATTCAGCACCACTTTGTTCTGCTTCTTTAAGTTTTTCACCTTTTGCTAATACACAAACTTTTACTTTTTTACCAGTCCCATGAGGTAAAACAACTGCACCACGAACAACCTGTGATGATTGTTTTGGGTCAATACCTAAATTTATATGTAGTTCAACAGACTCATCAAAATTTGTTTTTTTAACTTCTTTTAACAATTCTATTGCTTCTCTTAAAGTATATAATTTTTGTTTATCTACTTTCTTTTTAATTTCTAACATTCGTTTGCTCATAATATTTATCCTTTCTATTTTTTATCCTTCTATAACTTCTATTCCCATACTACGTGCAGTACCTTCAACAATTTTTATTGCTGCTTCTAAATCTGTAGTGTTTAAATCAGAAAGTTTAAGTTTTGCAATTTCCCTAACCTGACTTTTAGTAACAGTAGCAATTTTCTCAGAACCAGGTTTACTTGCAGCTTTTGCTAAACCACAAATCTTTTTTAACAACACTGAAACAGGTGGTGTTTTTAAAATAAAACTAAAACTTCTATCTTCATAAATTGTTATAACAACAGGAATAAGCATACCTGGATCCATATTTTTTGTTTTAGCATTAAACTCATTACAAAACTGCATTATGTTTACCCCATGTTGACCCAATGCAGGACCAACTGGTGGTGCAGGGTTTGCTTGACCTGCAGGAATTTGTAGTTTAATTTGTGCTTTAATTTTTTTTGCCATTTTTTTGTCCCTTTCTATTTAATTAAGTTTTTAAATTAATTATACTTTCTCCACCTGGACAAATTCCAATTCCATAGAAGTTGGTCTACCAAACAATGTTATTGAAATTTTAACTTTTCCTTTTTCTTCGTTAATTTCATCAACTACACCTGTGAAATGTTTAAATGGACCATCAATTATGCGAACAGTATCCCCAACTTCAAACTTACGTACAATTTTTGGAGCTTCTGATTTTAATTTGTTTGCTAACATTTTAATACTTTCAACTTCTTTTTCTGACAACTTTTGTGGTTTTGCCCCACCAAGAAAACCTTTTACTCCAATAATACTACGAACAAAACTGAAAGTTTCAGGAGTAATTATCATATGTATATAAATATATCCTTTATGGACAGCTTTCCTAACTTTTACTTTTTCTCCTTTTTTAACCCGTATTTCCTCTTCTTCAGGAACAAGTATTTCAAAAATTTTGTTTTCCATACCTGGTGTAGAACTAATTTTTTCTTCAAGCCGTTGTTTGATTTCTAATTCTTTGCCTACTTGACAACATAAAATATACCAATTCTTTTCATCATCTTGTTGTTGTAATGTATAAACTTTTTCTTTATTTTCTTCTACCATTACATCCTCCCTCTCAAAAATAAAGAAACTATTTTAGCAAGTATAAAATCTATCGTCCCGATATATATAGCCATAATAATTATTACTATTACAACAACAATAGTTGAAGCTACAACTTCTTTCTTACTTAACCATGTAACTTTTTTCAGTTCCACATATGATTCTTTAACAAAATTAATTATTGAATTAACCCATTGGACAATTTTCATAATTTTTGATTTTACTATATTAATTAACAATTTTCAATATTTAACAAAAAATTTTGTTTTTCATTAAAACAGTAATGTATTTATCACCATTAGGAGTAAAATTTGTAACTTTTTAACTAATTTAAATCCACATTTTTGATAAAATTTTACTGCAGGTATACTACTATGAACTTTTAATTCTTTTATTGAATTTTGTTTAGCATAGTTTTTTATATATCTCATTAGGTGTTTTCCTATTCCATGACCTTGATGTTTAACAGATATATGAAAGCTTATAATTTTATCTTTCTTTATTCCTGCAACACCAATTATTTTGTTTTTATCTTCGACAACAAAATAGTTTGTATTATTGTTTAACTTTTTTATAATATTTTCTACAGAATTTTGGTCACAAAAATATTTTATTACTTTGTCTGAATACACATTAGAAAAAAATTGTTTTGTACAACTTCTGTTATTAACTTACTAACATATTTTAAATCTGACTTTTTCATCTTTCTAATTCTCATTTTATTTTACCCAATCTTCTAAATTTCCAAATTTGTAACCGTTAGCAATACAATATTCTATTAGTTGTTTTAAAACACTAACTGTTTTTGTTCTGTTTTTACCACCATCGTGAAATAAATAAATACATCCTGGCTGTAACGTTTTTTTGTACCTTTTTATCATTTCTTGTTCAGTATAATTATGCCAATCACAACCAAATGTCCAATTAACAATTTTGTATCCGTATTTTTTTGCTATATCAGCAACCCAATCTCTATAATATCCGTTTGGCATACGAAGAAATTTTATTTTTATCTGTGGCACAATTTTTTTTATTTCTTCTTCAACCATTTTTAGTTCTTCATCTAACTTTTTTCTACACCCATCAATAGATAAATTTTTTTGTAGTTTATAAAAATTGTTATGATAATATGTATGTGACCCTATCGTATGACCTGATAAATAAACTTTTCTTACAGTTTTAGGATAATATTTAACAACTTCGCCTAACATAAAAAATGTTGCTTTTATATTATATTTTTTTAACAATTCTAACACGTCTTCAGTGTATTTACCAGGACCGTCATCAAAAGTTAGAAACACAACTTTTTCTTTTGTATCAATTTTCCAAAAAAATATCGTTTTATCAACATCTTTATTTTCTTTAGAAGTAGCTAAAGAAACAAAAAGAAAAAAACCTATGCTTAAAATTATCTTATACATATTCTTTTATACATATTCTTTTATAAATTTTTTTAATGCATAATATCCTGTTGTGAATGCATAAATAAAATTTATAATTAGAAATAATAAAATATGAAACCATAATTCAACTTTGCCAAAAGTATGAGTTAATACATATTTTCTGATAGGTTCTGCTAACGAAGATAATGACAAAACAATATAACATAATGATAATATTAAAAATAACAACCCTCCAAATGATGTCTCAATCTGTGCAATATCTTTGTACTCTTTTTTAGGGAAAAGTATACCTAATGAATATCCAGCAATTGTCAATACAATACAAGACAAAAAAATTAATAGAAAAGATATTACAGCTAATATATTTTTAATACCAATTATAACATTTGAAATACTAACGATTATCATTCCTGGAATAAGTACTATTGGTAAATAAACAAAAAATTTTGTTAAAAAAAATTTTTTTATATCTATAGGTAAAGATTTTATTAACCAAAACATTTTGTATTCTAAACTTGGTTGAACAAAAACAAATCTTAAAACTATTGCTGACAAAATAAACATTATTCCACCAAGGTTGAAAAACGCAACTGTGAGCCTTACGTATTCATATTGTATAGGTAATTTCCTAATATTAAACAAATACACAATTGTAAGAAATATAACAACAATAAATTGTACCCATTGCATCGGTTCTCTTAATAACAATTTAACTTCTTTAACAAAAATTGTAGTAAATAAAGACCTCATTTTTAATATTCCACTTTTATAACTTTCTTTTTCTTTTTTATTAACAACTTTTATTTTTCTCACCACGGTTAAATAAAACAATTTCTCACCAACTGTCTTTAACACTATCAAAACAATAGTTGTAATAAAAAAAAGTTTTAATAGGTTTATAATAATAACATTTGTTTGTTTTGTCATAAATCCTCGGAATATTTCTGTTACCCACCATGATGGTATCCCTTGTGCAACAGGTTTTGACATAAAATCTAAGTATTGCACAAGTTCGCTAAAATGGTCAACATTTAACAATTTCTCAGGTTCTGTTAAACGAAACAAAGTATACCCTACAGATGTTAAAATTATTAAAAAAACCAAGATGATATTTTTAAGTTGTTTCGTAGGAAATAAATATGATAAAATTATAGCAAGTAAACATCCTAAACTCACAGCTATAATTATCTTCAACCCAATTGCAAAAAACATTATTACAAATCCATAAATTGTTAACCCTTTCACTGAAGCAAATGCTAAAACAAATGGCAATAATAATACAATTATCATCCAACAGGAGTAAAATAATACCAACAAAAATTTAAATACAAAAATGCTTGAGGTATTAATTGGTATAGAATAAAGGAACTGTAAATCTTCGGTATTATACAATGTAGAAATAGAGACAGTTAATGAAGAAAAAATTTGCATTACAAAACTTGCCAAAAACGCTATACCTAAAATTCGTATAGTGAACAAACTTCCAATAACTGGCAATGTAGAAATATAAAATATTACCTGGTATGAAATTATATATACTGAGATAAAAAATAAAAGAGCAACAAAACTTATAAAAAAATTTCTTATTTTCTCGGTTTTTGTAGCAAACTTGAACGAGTTCACAAAAAGTCTTTTCTGAAGGGATAACAATGGAAGTATATCTTTCATTTGTTAATTTATAAAGATGATGAGGATTAAACTTATTTATATACTATAGTTCCTGGTTTGCGAACAAGAGAAGATTTTATTTCAACTTTGACATTATATTTTTTTGCTACTTCGATAGCTCTTGCCATCATAACCTGTGCACCACTACCTGCTATTTCAAGCATTTCGTCATAGGTAAGATAATCAATCTTTCTTGCTTCAGGGACAAGTCTTGGATCTGTAGTAAACACACCTTCTACATCGGTATATATTTCACAAATAGGACTTTTTAATTTTGCAGCTAACGCTATTGCTGTAAGGTCAGAGCCACCTCTGCCAAGTGTTGTTATATCCTGGTAAGGATTTATACCTTGGAAACCAGCTACTATAACTACTTTACCTTGTTTTAGGTATCTTTTTATTTTTCTTGTATCAATATCTATAATTTTAGCTTTTGTATATGAAGCGTCTGCATAGATACCAGCCTGTGGTCCTGTCAAAGAAATAGCGTCACAGTTTAGTGCGTGCAACGCCATTGCTAAAAGTGCAATAGATATTTGTTCACCAGTAGATAACAACATATCAAGTTCACGTTCATCAGGGTCAGGTGTAATTTGGTATGCTTTTTCTATAAGTTCGTCTGTGGTATCTCCCGGTGCTGAAACTACTACTACAATATGTTTGTATTTCTTTTTTTTGTCAACAATAATTTTTGCTACATTTTTTACACGCTCAACATTTGCTACTGAAGAACCACCGAATTTCATTACTATAGGACGTATACTCATATTTTTTTCTCCTTATATTATCATTTTTTATAATTTCTAATAAAATTTTCAATAGACCTGTCATATGTTTTCTCAACTTCTGGTGAAAAATAACACGCAGGTAGTTCACCATGTTGTCTATGATATTTTAAACACTCACAACAGATCCCTTTCCTTGAACATACTGGATAACTACAAGGACAAAATTTTAAGTTTTCCTTTATTTTACATTCTTTCATATTTTCACCTCTTTTAAATTTAGTTTCACTTTAACAAAAATTATTATATCAGTTTATGTTCTTTGAAACTGAAATATCCGTTTTTAGTAACAATAATATGATCTAACAATTCAATACCTAATATTTCACCAGATTTTACTAACCGTTGTGTTATTTCAATATCATCTTTTGACGGTTCTAAACAACCAGATGGATGATTATGTGCAACAATAATCTGACATGCAAGATGTTTCACTGCAGGTTCAAAAACTTCCCTTGGATGAACTATACTAGAATTTAAAATACCTACACTTACAACTTCACATTTTATTTCTTGATTTCTACTGTCAAGATAGAACACAAAAAAATGTTCTTTTTTAGCAGTTCTGTATTCTGAAAGTCGGTCATAAACATCTTTCGGGGTAAGATATAAATATGTTTTTTTATCTTTTAATAACCGTTTACCGAGTTCAAAACATGCTACAATACTACATGCACGTGTTTCACCTAAACCTAAAAAATTTTTTAGTTCCCTAACTGAAACATAGGGTAATTCTTTACCATAATGTTTCAAAATTTTTTTTGCTAAAGTTAAAACATCATAGTTTTTTGTCCCAGTACGAAGAATCATTGCAAGTAGTTCCTCATTTTTAAGTTTATCAGGCCTGTTATATCTTAAAAGTTTTTCTCGTGGCAGTTCTTCATTTTGTTTCTGTTTCATAATTTTGTAAATTTACAAAAATTTGTTTTGTTTGTAAATATCTTTTAGAAATTTTTGTATTTTATAAAAATTAAAGATA
>CAZFSG010000015.1:13575-27667 GCA_964521665.1 uncultured Elusimicrobia bacterium | reverse complement strand
TGAAATAAAACAAAGCAAGCTTTGCAACTACAATTTTTATTTATTTTTGTAGTAGGAAATTTTGGTTTGCTAAAAATGTGATTTGTCCTGAATGTAAAGATGCGGGTGAAATTACAAGAAATGCAACAACATGGTTGTCGCAGCCCAAAATTTTTTTAGTTATTTTGGAGTGTACTACCCGCGTTATTGGTAAAAATTGCAACATTTTTAATTTTTTGTCTATAACTTGCATAGGATTATAAAATATTCATCAAATTTTTTAAAACTTCTTGACATTTTTGTTTTTATTTTATAAAATCTATTAAATCTATAGACATAGTAAATAAATATGAAAATATCAAAAAAAACTGATTATGCTATAAGATTAATCTTAGAACTTTCTTTAAACTATAATAAAAAACTTAGGATAAGAGATATTTCAAAAAGACAAAAAATACCATTTAAATTTTTGCAATACCTAGTTTCACAACTTCATTCTGCTGGATATATTAATACATTTCGTGGTAAAGATGGAGGTATTGTTCTTTCGAAAAATCCAAAAGATATAACTTTAAAAGAAATAATTGTGTTTTTTGAAAAAAGTTTACTACCTGTTTCATGTTTAGAAAAAGAAGGATGTAGTAGCATACAAGATTGTGTTTTATATCCTATATGGAGAGAACTTAAACTTAAGATAGAAGAAATTTTGGACAAAATTACATTTCAAGATATTGTTGAAAAATCTAAATCTTCACATTATTTTTATTATATTTAATTTTATGGAGTGCACCAACCATGTTGGTGCAAATAATTTTTAACTGAGAGGTAAAAATAATGAATAATAAATTAAAAAAGTCAGGTGATGAGATATCAAATAATGTTTTAGAATTATTTTTTAACACACCTATTGTAAAACTGAACAAAGTTGTTAAACCAAATATGGCAGAAGTGTATGCAAAACTTGAGATGTTTTCACCTGGTGGTAGTGTGAAAGATAGAATTGCTTTTGCTATGATTGAAGAAGCAGAAAAAGAAGGTAAATTAAAACCAGGCGGAGTTGTTGTTGAGCCAACAAGTGGTAATACTGGTATAGGTTTGGCCCTTGTATGTGCTGTAAAAGGTTACAAATGTATATTAACAATGCCTGAATCAATGAGTTTAGAAAGAATATATATATTAAAAAGTTTTGGAGCAGAAGTTGTGTTAACACCTGCAGTTGAAGGTATGGAGGGTGCAGTAAAAAAAGCAGAAGAGATTGTAAAAAAAACAAAGAATGCTATAATGCTTCAACAATTTAAAAACAAAGCAAATCCTAAAATACATTCACAAACTACAGCAAAAGAAATTCTAAGTTGTTTCAAAGATGGTTTTGACGCATTTGTAGCAGGAGTTGGTACTGGTGGAACAATTACAGGTTGTGGTGAAGTTTTTAAAAAAGAGTTGAAAAATGTTTTAATAGTTGCAGTGGAGCCGAAAAATTCTGCTGTGTTATCTGGTGGAACACCAGGCCCTCATAAGATACAAGGTATCGGTGCTGGATTTATTCCTGATGTGCTTAATACAAAAATTATTGACAGAATCATAACAGTAGAAGATGAAGAAGCATTTGAGATGTCAAAAAGGTTAGCAAAAGAAGAAGGTATTTTTTGTGGTATATCTTCAGGTGCAGCATGTTTTGCAGCATTAAAAATTGCTGAAGAATTAGGTAAAAGAAAAAAAGTTGTAACAATTTTCCCTGATACTGGTGAAAGATATTTAAGTGTATATAGAAAATAAACTTTTTAATTTCGGTTAAATAAAAAATGAATTTTTTTTTAACTTTTCTTCAACATTTAAAGCATTATATTTCAGATATAATAATAGTTTTACCTATAGGTTTTCTTTTAAGTGGGATATTTTATGAGTTTATACCACAAAGTGTTGTTAAAAAATATCTTGTTAAAAAAAATTTTTTTACATTGTTAAGCATTATTTTTGTTGGGATGATATTACCTATATGTTGTATAGGATCTCTTCCGATGGCAATTGGGTTTAGGCAAAAAGGAGTGAAGTTGGGCAATGTCTTAGCATTTTTAGTTGCAACACCTGCTACTTCTATAACTTCTGTACTTTTAACACTAAAATTTTTTGGTGTATATTTTACAATATATTTATGTTTAAGTGTATTAATTTTAGGTTTTGTAATAGGTATTTTAGGGAATCTTTTTGATACACAGAAAGAAAATTTTAACAATATCAGTTATCAAACTGGCATAGATTTTTTAGTACAGTTTTTACCTAAAAAAACTTTTTTTGAGAAACTAAAGTCAGCGGTATATTACGCATTTGTTTATTTACCAAAAGAGATTGGTTTAGAAATTTTAATAGGTTTGGTCCTTGCAAGTTTTATAAGTAGTTTAAACATATTTAAAATTTTCATAGAAAATTTTTTAGTAGGTATATATGGATATTTATTTTCAGTAATTTTTGGCGTTTTAATGTATATATGTTCAACAGCGTCAGTACCTTTAGTATATGCGTTAAATCAGCAAGGATTATCAATAGGACCATCTTTAGTTTTATTAATTTTAGGACCTCTTACAAGTTATGCAACATTACTTGTTGTAAGAAAAGAATTTGGGAATAAAATTTTGTTTTTTTATTTAACAACAATTATTGTTTTTTCATTAATAAGTGGATATTTATTTAATATAATTAGTTTTTCTATCCGCTAATTTTGTATTCGCTAATTTTTAATTAGTTTATTTTGTAGTAGCAGACCTTGGTCTGCTGAAATAGAGCAAAGCAAGCTTTGCAGCTACAATATTTATGTAGTTTGTACTTTTGCGAGCATAGGCGCTGATATAAAATCAGCGGATACAATAGTAATTGGGAGCCGCAGGCTTTAGCCTGCGTAATAATTGCAATAACATGGTTATTGGAGTCCAAAAAATAGCGCTGATGTAAAATCAGCGGATACATTTTTATAAGTGGTTGATATAAATATGGATGAAACGATAGAAAAAATAAAACAACTTAAAAAAGAAAAAAATGCTGTTATTCTTGCACACAACTACCAACTTCCTGAAGTACAAGATATTGCTGACTATTTAGGTGATTCGTTAGATTTGTCAAGAAAAGCAAAAGAAACTAATGCTGATATAATAATTTTTTGTGGTGTGCATTTTATGGCTGAAACTGCGTATATCTTGTCAAAAAAGACAGTTATTTTACCAGATATAACTTCTGGTTGTCCTTTAGCTGATATGATAACAAAAAAAGATATTTTAGAGTTAAGAAAAAAGTATCCTGATGTTCCAATTGTTGGATATATAAACACATCAGCTGAAGTAAAATCAGAGATAGACTATTGTTGTACATCAGCAAACGCAGTTGAAGTTGTGTCAAACATACCTTCAGACAAAGTTGTATTTGTTCCTGATAAATACTTAGGAAGTTTTGTAAAAAGAAAGGTTAAAAATAAAGAGATAATTTTATGGGATGGATATTGTCCTACACATTTAAAAATTTTAGATGATGATATTAAAAAGTTGAAAAAGAAATATCCTTCTGCAAAAGTGGTAGTACATCCTGAATGTAATTTAGCAGTACAAGAACTTGCAGATGAAGTTTGTGGTACATCAGGTATGATAAAATATGTTAAAAACCATCCTGAAGTTAAAACGTTTATAATTGGCACTGAAGTTGGTATGTGTTATAGGTTAAAGAAACTCTATCCACAGCAAGAGTTTATACCTGCATCAGAAGTTGCTATATGTCCTAATATGAAAAAAAATACTTTAGAGAAAATTTTGTATAGTTTAGAAGAGTTGCAACCACAGGTTGTATTAGATGAAGAAATAGTTATAAAAGCAAAAAGATGTATAGAAAATATGTTTGAATTAATGGGTAAGTAAATTTATGAACAAAAAAGCAGTAGCATTATTTTCAGGTGGGTTAGATTCTACTTTAGCAATAAAACTTGTGTTAGAACAAGGTGTAGAAGTTATAGGATTACATTTTGTTACACCATTTTGCACTTGTGATAAAAAAGGTTGTGGAGCATCTACAATAAAAGTTGCACAACAACTCGGTATAAAAGTAAAAACAATAAGTTTAACCGATGAGTATTTTGAAATAGTTAAAAATCCTAAGTTTGGTTATGGTGCCAATTTAAATCCGTGTATTGATTGTAGGATATTAATTTTAAAAAAAGCAAAAGGCTTTATGAACGAGATTGGTGCAAGTTTTTTAGTAACAGGAGAAGTGTTAAATCAAAGGCCAATGTCTCAACGAAGAAATACATTATTTCTTATTGAGAAAGAAGCGGGTGTTGAAGGAATAGTTTTAAGACCGTTATCAGCAAAAGTTTTACCACCGACAATTGTTGAACTTGAAGGTATTGTTGACAGAAACAAGTTTTTAGATATAGTTGGACGTTCAAGAAAAATTCAATTAAGTTTAGTAAAAGAGTATGGTATAGAAGGATATGGTTGTCCTTCTGGTGGTTGTTTACTCACAGATCCTATTTTTGCAAAAAAGATGAGAGATTTGATTGAACATAAACCAAATTTTTCATTAACAGATGTTAATCTTTTAAAAATAGGTAGACATTTTAGAATTAATAATAATACAAAACTTATTGTTGGGAGAGATGAAAAAGAAAACAATTTTTTACTTAATATATCTCAAAAAGAACATTTTGTATTTTTACCTATTAACACAAAAGGTCCTGTGGGTTTAGGTGATGGTGAATTTAGTGAAGAAGAGTTATATCTCTGTGCAAAAATTATAGCGAGATATTCTAATAAGATCTCTGAAGGTATAAAAATAAAAATTTCTAAAAACGGGTATATTAAAGAACTTGTTTGTGATAGTATAATTACGCAACAAGAATTGGATAGGTTAAGAATATAAATATGAAAGTATATTTAGACAATCATTCTGGTACAAAACTTGACAGACGAGTAATTGAGGCAATGTTGCCATATTTGGAAGAACTCTATGGTAATCCTCAGAGTATGCACGATTTAGGAACACAAACAAAACAAGCAATTGAAACTGCAAGAAAACAAGTTGCAAGTTTAATTAATGCTAACGAGGAGGAAATTTATTTTACATCCTGTGGGTCTGAATCGAACAATCTTGCAATAAAAGGTGTTGCTTTAGCATATAAGGACAAAAAAAAACATATTGTTGTATCACAAATTGAGCATTTTTCTGTTTTGTATTCAGCAAGAAGATTACAACAGTTAGGTTTTGAAGTTACATATATCCCTGTTGATAAAGAAGGATTTGTTTTGTTAGATGAACTTGAGAAAGCAGTAAGAGATGATACTGTTTTAGTCTCACTTCAACATTCAAACCCTGAAATTGGTACAATACAGAATATAAAAGAAGTTGTTGAAATATGTCATAAAAAGGGTATTTTAGTACACACAGATGCTGTAAGTAGTTGTGGAGTTGTACCAATTGATGTTAAAGAATTGGGAGTTGATTTACTTTCTTTATCTGCAAGCCAGTTTTACGGACCTAAAGGTGCTGCTGCGTTGTATATTAAAAAAGGTGTAAGAGTTATTCCATTGATAGATGGTGGTGTACAAGAAAATGGTCTTCGTGCAGGTACTGAAAATGTTGCTGCTATTGTAGGTATGGGTGTTGCAGCAGAAATTGTTAAAACAGAACTTGAACAAAATTATAAAAAAATGATAAAACTTAGAGATAAACTTATAAAAGGGATACAAGAAAGAATAAAATATGTTTATTTAAACGGTTCTGTTGAAAATAGACTTCCAAATAATGTAAATTTTTCTTTTGAATTTATAGAAGGTGAAGGGTTGAGTTTATTGCTTAACAGTAAAGGTATTTATGTGACAAGTGGCTCTGCTTGTGCATCAAAAGCATTAAAAATGTCTCATGTTTTAACAGCGATAGGTGTTGATCCTGCAGTTGGTCAAGGAACAATTACAATGACTTTGTCAAAATATAACACTGAAGAAGAGATTGATTATGTATTAGAAGTTTTGCCTGAATTAGTTGAAAAACTTAGAAGTATCTCTCCATTGTACAGTTATTTTTTACAAACAGGACAAAGAAAACCAGCAGGTCCTGGTACAGATTATGATGAGCACCATCATGAGTAAATAACATTGTAGGTGCAACTTTTAGGTTGCGAAAAAAAATTGTTAGGAGGGACAATTATGCCTTTTTATTCAGAAAAAGTAATGGAACATTTTATGAATCCAAGAAATGTAGGTGAGATAAAAGATGCTGATGGTGTGGGTGAGGTAGGCAATCCTGTATGTGGTGATATGATGACTTTTTATATAAAAGTAGAAAACGATATTATTACTGATGTAAAATTTAAGACATTTGGTTGTGGTGCTGCAATTGCTGTTTCATCAATTGTATCAGAGATGGCAAAAGGAAAGACAATTGAAGAAGCGCTAAAGATTACTCGTGAACAAGTTGCACAAGAACTTGGTGGTCTTCCACCAAACAAAATGCATTGTTCAAACTTAGGAACAGATGCTTTACATAAAGCAATACAAAATTATTTGGAAAAGAAAAAAACAAAATAATGACAAAATAATGTAGTGGTTGCATTTATGCAGCAAGAAATGAAAAATAAAACAAAAGAAAAATGTATATGTCCATTTTGTGAAGAAGAACTAAAACTTTATTGTTTTGAACCTATTTTTTGTGAACATTGTAAAATAGTATTGATTAAATGTCAAAATTGTGGAGAATTATATAACGAGAAATTTGATAAATGTCCAAATTGTGGTAAAGAAAAACAAAAATGAAAAAAGTATATCTTGATTATGCAGCAACAACACCTGTTGACCCAAGAGTAAAAAAGTTTATTCAAAAATATTTTACTAACATTTTTGGTAATACTCATAGTATACACTCACCTGGACAAATTGCACATAATGAAGTAGAAAAAGCAAGAAGTTTTATATCAAAAATGTTAAACTGTGACCCAGAAGAAATAATTTTTACTTCAGGTGGCACTGAATCTAACAATACTGCAATAAAAGGACTATTTTTTGCTCAAAGAAAAATAAATAAACCTCTTCATATAATCACCTCAACTATAGAACACCATGCTGTATTAGAACCAATAAAGTTTTTAAAAGAGAATTTTAAAGATGAAGTTGAAGTAAGTTATGTTCCTGTGGAAGAAAACGGGATAATAAATGTTGACAAGTTGTTTTCTTATATTAAAGATAACACAATACTTATTAGTATAATGCATGGGAATAACGAAATCGGTACTATTCAGCCCATAGAAGAAATTGGTAGAAGATTACAATCACTAAACGAACAAAGAAAAAAAGAGAACAAACCCAAAATTTATTTCCACACTGATGCAGTACAAACTTTTGGACATATTGAAGTAGATGTTAAAAAACTCAATGTAGATTTATTATCAATAAGTGGACATAAGTTTTATGCACCAAAAGGTGTTGGCGTGCTTTATATTAAAAAAGGAACAAAAATAGAGCCATTGCTACATGGTGGTGGGCACGAGTTTGGTTTGCGTTCATCAACTGTTAATGTGACAGGAATAGTGGGGTTGTACAAAGCAGCAGAGATCGCAAAAAATGAGATGGAAGAAGAAAATAAAAGAATAAAAGTTTTAAGAGATAAATTGTTAGATGAAATATTAAAAACCGTCCCTGATGTTTATATAAACGGAGATTTAGAAAAACGTTTAGTAAACAACTTAAACATATCTGTAGCAGGTGTTGAAAGCGAATCAATACTTATTGCTTTAGATAGAAAAGGGATTTATATTTCTTCAGGTAGTGCGTGTTCATCCGGTAGTTTGGAACCCTCGCATGTGTTGTTAGCAATTGGACGAGATGCTGTTTTAGCACGCGGTTCGTTGAGGTTCACTTTAGGAAGATTCACAAAAGAAGAAGATATTGATTATGTGATAAAAGTTTTACCAAAAGTTATACAAAAAATTAGAAAAATATCTCCTTTGTATAATAAAACACAATGAGTGTATATATTTATCTTGTTCAACATGCACAAGCAAAAACCGAACAAGAAGATCCTGAAAGAGGTTTGACTGAGAAAGGTTTTGCTGATATTGAGAAAACAGCTAAGTTTTTATCATCGTTGAAAATAAGTGTTGATAAAATATTTCATAGTTCTAAAAAAAGAGCTGTTCAAACTGCAGAAGTTCTTTCTAAATATCTGAAGCCAAAAAATGTTGTTGTTGATAACAACCTCAATCCTTTAGACGAACCTGAGATTTGGTATGAAAAAATTTCAAAATTAGAAGAAAATATAATGATTGTAGGACATTTACCTCATTTAGAAAAACTCGCTTCATTACTTCTTTGTAAAGATAAAACAAAAAAAATAGTAAATTTTAAAATGGCAGGTGTGGTTTGTATTAAAAAAGAAGAACAAAATTATAGTGTTGAATGGATTATTATACCAGAAATTTTATAATTATTCTTAAAATATGATAGATATTTCTGAAGCAAAAAAATTGGTATGGGAAAACACTCATGTTTTAGGGAAAGAAAAAGTTGAGTTAATTGCTTCTCTTAATAGAGTGCTTGCCGAAGATATAAAATCAGATTTTGACTTACCTCCGTTTGACAGAGCTGCAATGGACGGCTACGCAATAATTTCAACAGATACACTTAATGCATCAAAAGAAAATCCTGTTTTTCTTGAAATTGTTGGGGAGATACAAGCAGGTGAAAACAAGGAGTTTAAATTAAAAAATGGAAAAACTTTTTTAATAATGACAGGTGCTAAAATACCTTGTGGTTGTGATGCTGTGGTAAAACTTGAAGATGTTGAAGAAATTATAAAAAATGGAAAAAAATATATAAAAGTAACAACATTTATTAAACCTGATGAAAATATCTCAAAAAAAGCAGAAGATATTAAAAAAGGTGATGTTGTGATTAAAAAAGGAACATATATAGATTCTGCAACATTTTCTATGCTTGCTTATCTTGGCAAAAAAATAATAACTGTTTATAAACAACCAAAAGTCGCTATTATTGCTACTGGTGATGAAATAAAAAAAGTTGGACAAAAACTTAAAGAAGGAGAAATTTATGATTCAAATTCATATTCTATTTATGCATTGACAAAAAAATTTGGTGGAAAACCATATATATTAGGTATAGCAAAAGATGAAGTTAAAATTCTTGATAAGTTTATAAAAAAAGCTCTTAAGTATGATATAGTTGTGCTTTCAGGCGGTGTAAGTGAAGGAAAGTATGATATTGTTGTAGATGTTTTAGAAAAAAATGGTGTTAAACTTATATTTCATAAAGTTGCTGTGAAACCTGGTAAACCTACATTTTTTGGTAAAAAAGGAAAAACTATTGTTTTTGGTCTGCCAGGATATCCTGTATCAGCATATATAAATTTTGAAAATCTTGTTAAAGTTGCGTTGTATAAAATGACCGGAAGAAGTTTTCCAGAAAGGTTTAAGTTTAGTGGAATTTTAAAAGAAGATATAGAAAACAAATCTGATAGAGACGAATTCCTAAGAGTTGTTGCAGAAATTGAAAACAATGAGGTTTATATAACACCGTATAAATCACAGAAATCGTCTGTTCTTTCATCCGTCTTGTATTCAAATGCAATTTTGTGTCTCAAAAAAGGTGAAAAAAGAAAAAAAGGTGAGAAAGTTGTTGCTGAATATCTTGAGAAATAAATGTATAAAAATAAAGAAATAATAAAATATATAGATGGTAAAAAAGAAAAAATTTTTGATTCTATTGTAATTGAGAATCAAATAAATGTTTTTTTGAACAAAAAGTTGTTGGTGAGAATCATGTGTTTACCTTATGATATAGAAGCTTTAATTTATGGTTTTTTCTTCTCTAATGGTTTCATTGATAAACCGCAAGACATTAAAGAGTTAAAGATAACAGGTAATAATTGTTATATCGAGACAAAAAAAGAATTCTCTTTTAACAACCTTGCCATAGGGACATCTTGTTTTTCATCTTTTTTTACTATAGAAGATATAATTGATACTAATAGAAATTTCATAAATATTGAAAAATTTGATATAGTTAAAATTATGCAAAAGTTTCAGAAGATGGGCGAACTTTATAAAAAAACAGGTGGGACACATTCTGCTGCATTATGTGATGAAAAAGAAAATATATATTTTTTTAGTGAAGATATTGGAAGACATAACGCTGTTGATAAAGTTATTGGAAAAGCGATTTTAAATAATTATAATACTGAAGGAAAGATTTTGTTAACTTCAGGAAGAATTTCTTCAGAAATTGTGTTTAAATCAAAGAAAGCAAAGTTTGCTGCAGTTGTTTCATCTTCAGCACCAACATCTTTAGCAGTAGAAGTTGCTAAAAAATTTAAAATTGTATTAGTAGGTTTTGCAAGAGGGAAAAGATATAATGTATATGATGGGTTTTAAAAATAACCGATATAATTTAGTAGGCGCACCCTTAAGTTGCGTAATGTTACGCAAGCCAAATCTTGCGGCTACTAATAACTATTGTATCCGTTGATTTTATATCAGCGCCTTACACTAGCGCTAATTAAAATTAGAGAATACAAATTTTTTTGAACTGCAATAACCATGTTATTGCAAATTATTACGCAGGCTAAAGCCCGCGGCTACCAGTAATTTATAATGGATACTAAAAATGATTGATATAAGTAAGAAAAAAATTACGAAAAGAAGAGCTGTTGCAGAAGGTATAATAATTCTTACTCCACAAATAATAAATGATATAAAAAACAAAAAAGTTCCAAAAGGCGATGTTTTAAGTTTTGCAGAAAGTGCTGCTCTTCTTGCAGTAAAAAACACGCCAAATGTTATCCCGCATTGCCATCCTGTAAAAATTACTAAAGCAAAACTAAATTTTGAAATAAAAAACGATTCTATAAAAGTATCTTGTGAAGTCGAAGGGTTTGACAGAACAGGTTTTGAGATGGAAGCTTTATATGGTGTAGCAGTTTCTCTTTTAACAATCTATGATATGTGTAAGGTTTATAAAAAAGAAATAAAAATTTCACAGATATACTTAAAAGAAAAATCAAAATGAAAGGTATAGTTTATTCTGTCAACATTGGAGAAAAAAAGGGTGAAGTTAAAAAACCTGTTGATAGTATTGAACTTATAGAAGATTTTGGGGTTAAAGGTGACTGTCATGCAGAAAAAGGTATAACCAAGCAGGTAAGTTTACTATCATGGGAAAGAATGAACGAAGAGTTTTTCTGTTTAAAAGAAAAAGTTGATATTAAACCAGGAATTTTTGCTGAAAATATTACAACTGAAAAGATTGATTTAAGAATACTCAAGATAAGAGATAAACTGAAAATAAACGATGTTGTAATTGAAATATCTGAAATTGGTAAAAAATGTCATTTATACTGTGAAATATATAAAAAAGTTGGTAAATGTATTATGCCGAAAGAAGGTGTTTTTGGAAAAGTTTTAAAAGGTGGAGTTATTAAAAAGGGAGATATGATTGAAGTTATTCCAAAAATAGATGTTGCAATTTTAACTATAAGTGATGGGTGTTTTAAAGGAGAAAGGATAGATGAAAGTGGAAAATATTTAAAAGAAAAAGTTGAAGAAAATAGTTGGTATGTTGTAAAATATGATATAGTGCCTGATGAAAAAGAAATTATTGAAAAAAAGTTGGTGGAACTTTGTAATGTTGCAGATTTAATTCTGACAACAGGTGGGACTGGGTTTACTAAAAGAGATGTAACTCCTGAAGCTACAGAAAAAGTTATTGAAAAAAAAGTTCCTGGTATACCTGAGATTCTAAGAATAAAGACATTTGAAAAGTCTAAATTTTCGGTTTTATCACGTGGTGTTGCCGGAATAAAAGGACAAACATTGATTATAAACCTACCCGGTAGTTTAAAAGCAGTAAGTGATTGTTTTGAGATATTAAAAGATTTAATAGTTCACTCAATAGAAATGATAAGAGGTTTCCCTCATGAGAAAAACTGAAGAATTAGTTTATAACGAATTGAAAAAAAGAAAAGTTTTAACTAAAAAGGTTCTTAATAATATATGTAAAAAATATAGGAAATCAAAATCTGAAATTTTTAGTTTTTTATCTTTCTCTGAAGAATTGTTTAAGAAAACAGATTTCTTCAAAAAAAGAGATGAACAATGAATAAGATATTAACCCAAAAATATGATAGAGAATTCACCATTTCTTTAATAAAAAAATCTTTTGAATTGGGTTCACAAAAAATTGTTGAAGAAATCAAAAATTCAGGTTTGTTAGGTCGTGGTGGTGCAATGTTTCCAACAGGACTAAAATGGGAGTTGGTAAAAAAACGAAATGGGAAAAAATTTATTGTATGTAATGCAGAAGAAGGTGAATTATATACTTTTAAAGATAGGTTTCTACTAAAAAATTTTCCATATAAAATCATAGATGGTATGATAATTGCTTCTGTTGCTATTGGTGCAGAAAAAGGATTTGTTTATATTAATGAAAAGTATAAGAAAGAGATTGAGATACTTAAGAATTTGATTAAAGAATATAAAAAAGAAAATCTTCTTGGAGAAAATATTTTGTTTAAAAACTATAAGTTTGAAATTGAAATTATTGAAAGTAATGGAAGATATATCACAGGCGAGGAAACTGCACTTTTGAACTTAATTGAAGGAAAAAGACCTATACCAAGGTTAAAACCACCATACCCTACACAACAAGGATTGTTTAATAATCCTACATTGGTAAACAATGTTGAAACATTTTCTTTTATACCACATATAATCTCAAACGGTGCGGAATGGTTTAAAAATTTTGGTGTTGAAAACAGTTATGGAACAAAATTGATATGTTTAACAATTGATAACAAAAAAGTAGGTGTTTTTGAAATAGAACTTGGTAAATTAAAAATTTATGAAATTATTGAAAAATATGCTACACTGAAGATAAAAGATGTTAAAACAGTTTTACCAAGTGCGTCAAGTTGTCTTTTATTTCCTGAAAAATTTGATATAAAATATGATTTTGAAAGTTTGAAAAATAACAATACAAGTTTAGGTACCGGCGGTATGTTCATTTTTACTAAAAATTTTTTTGTTTTCAATGAAATCAAAAAAATTGTTAATTTTTTTGTTAAAGAATCTTGTGGGTATTGTGTGCCTTGTAGAGTTGGTTTAAAAAGAGTTTATGAAATGATCTCAGTTGTTGAAAATCTTAAAAATGAAAAATTGAGCGATAAATTAGATTCAATAAAAAAACTTTCATTAGTGATAAAAGAAACTTCAAGGTGTGCATTAGGTCAAAGTGCATTAAATTCTTTAATAAGTTATATTGAGGCAATTGAAAATGGAAAATATAGAAATCTTTATTAATAACAAAAAAATTGTTGCACAAAAAGGAAAGACAATTTTAGAAGTTTGTAAAGAAAACAATATTTACATCCCAACTTTGTGTTATCATCCAGAATTGAAACCAGACGGATTATGCAGATTGTGTTTAGTTGAAGTTGAATCTAAAGGTCTTGTAACATCATGTACTGAAAAAATATATAATAGTATGAAAATTTTCACAGATACAAAAAAAGTTATAGAAGCAAGAAAAACAATACTAAAACTTATAATTTCTGACCATCCACTTGATTGTATGACATGTGAAAAATCAGGCGAGTGTATTTTAGAAAAATATGCTTATGAGTATGGAATTAAAAAGATTGAATATGAAGGTGAAAAAAGTAAAAGAAAACAAAAGGAGGGAAAACCGTTTATAGTAAGGGATTATGAAAAATGTATATTATGTGGGAGATGTGTTAAGGTATGCAAAGAAATTGTAGGAGCAAAAGCAATAGATTTTGCATATCGGGGATTCCAAACAGAAATAATTTCTGGTTTTGATGAACCACTTAGAAATTCAGAATGTGTTTTTTGTGGAAATTGTGTTGAAGTATGTCCAGTTGGTGCTTTAAGAGAAATAAACGCAGAAAATAAAGGAAGAAGTTGGGAATATAAAAAAGTGAAAACAATATGTCCGTATTGTGGAGTTGGTTGTGGAATAAATGTATATGTGAAAAATAACGAAATAGTAAAAATTAAAGGTGATGATGAAAGTGTTGTAAACAAAGGATTTTTGTGTATAAAAGGAAAGTTTGGTTT
>CAZFSG010000015.1:10668-13475 GCA_964521665.1 uncultured Elusimicrobia bacterium | reverse complement strand
TTATCAAAAACAATAGGTTCTGCTGCAATGAGTAATTCTTTAGAAGAAATTGAGAACTACTCAGAGTGTATAATTTTAACAGGGACAAATGTTGCTGAAACACAGCCAGTTACATCTTATAGGATAAGAAAAGCAGTTGAAAGAGGTGCAAAACTTATAATAATTGATCCAATGGAAATTTCTCTATCAGATATAGCATATTTAAAGATTCAACCAAATTATGGAACAGATGTTTTTCTTTTCAATTCTATTGCAAAAATTATTATTGATGAAAAACTGTATGACGAAAAATTTGTAAAAGATAGAGTTGAAAATTTTGATGAATACATAAAATTTATGGAAAAATTTCCAATTGAAAATGTTGAAAAAATTACCGGTGTTGATATTGATAAAATAAAAGAAGTTGCATATTTGTATTCAAAATCAAAATCTTCAGTGATACTATGGGCAATGGGAATAACTCAACATACAACTGGTACTGAAAATGTTATATCATTATCAAACCTTGCTTTACTTACAGGACAAATTGGTAAAAAAGGAGCAGGTCTTTGTCCGTTAAGAGGGCAAAATAATGTTCAAGGTGCATGTGATATGGGTGCACTTCCAACTTATTATCCTGGATATTTTCCAGTAGAAGATGATTATACAATTAGATATTTTAAAGAAAAATGGCATGTTGAAGAACTTCCTAACAAAAATGGTTTAACAGTAGTTGAAATTTTTGATTCCATTTTAAAAGGTGATATAAAACTTCTTTACATCATGGGTGAGAATCCTTTTGTCTCAGACCCTGATATAAAACATGTAGAGGAAGCATTAAAAAAAGTTGAATTTCTTGTTGTCCAAGATATTTTTTTAACTGAAACAGCAAAATATGCTGATATTGTTTTACCTGCAAAATGTTCTTTTGAAAAAGAAGGAACATTTACAAATACTGAACGAAGAGTGCAAAAAGTTGCAAAATGTGTAGAAGCACCATATGAAACAAAAGATGATTGGGAAATAATAAAATTGCTTGCAGAAAAGTTTGGGTATAAATGGAATTATAATGATAGTTGGGATATTTTAAAAGAAATAAATGAAGTTGTTCCTCAATATAAAGGAATAACTCCTCAAAGAATAAAAAATGGTGAAAAAATTCAATGGCCTTGTCCACAAGAAGACCATCCTGGGACTGAAACACTTCATACAACTGGTTTTAAAACAAAATCAACCAAAGGTAAACTTATACCAATAGAATTCAAACATGCATACGAACTTCCAGATAAAGATTATCCATTTATTTTAACTACAGGAAGAATTAGAGAACATTATCATTCAAGAACAATGACAGGTAGAGTCAAAGGTATCATAGATATAGTTGGCGAAGATTTTTGTTTAATTAACTTTTATGATGCAAAAAAGTTAAAATTAAAAAATGGTGATTATGTTAAAATTTTTTCACGACGAGGCGAGTTAAAAATTAAAATAAAAATTTCAGATAAAATTAAACAAGGTGTAGTTTTTATTCCATTCCATTTTTATGCTAATTTTTTAACTCATACCAAACTTGACCCATACTCAAAAATTCCTGAATACAAAATCTGTGCTTGTAATATTAAAAAAATTAAATAGCAACACACCTACATTTTAATCTCCGAAGATATAAGAAAATATTATGTTTTGTATAATTCTTGCAAAAGGTGAAAAAAGTAGACGGCTTGGCAAAATCAAAGCGTTAATAAAAATCAATGGTATCCCATTGATAGAAAGAATAGTTAATGAACTCAGAGATTGTTTTAAAAAAGTTTTAATTGTCACAACAGATGTAGAAAAGTTTAAAAATATCAAGTACGCAAAAGTTGTGGAAGATAAATACAAGATAGGTCCGCTTGGTGGGATACTTACAGGATTAAAAAATTCGCCATATAAATACAATTTTGTTATTGCTTGTGATTACCCATTTGTAAAAAAAGAAGTTGTTATGTATATGAAAAAAATTAAGAAACCTTACGATGTTCTTTTATTTAAAAGAAATAAACTAATACATCCACTTTTTGCTATATATTCAAAAAATGTGATTCCTTTCATAGAAAAAAATTTGTTGCAAAAAAAATACAAAGTAGTAGACCTAATAAAAGAGGTTAATACAAAATTTGTAGAAAACATAAAAAATTTTAATTTTGTATTTTTTAATTTAAACACAAAAAAAGATATTAAAAAACTTCATAAAAAGTTCTCTGCTAAACGCTCTTTGAAGTTAACCTCAGAGTAGAAAAAACAAAGAGTTGACATTTGATATTTGTCAATAAATATCTGCTCTGTCAAATCATCCTTTTGATTTGATTATATATGATTTGATTCATGTATTGATTTTTTGAGATATAAAATTAAAAGTTAAGAAATTTGTGACAATGTTCGGTTAACTAAAAATGATGTTTTTTCCAGCCATAGGCTAATGACTATTAGGTTCAAGGCTTAGAAACATATTATTTTAATTTTATCATCTATAGTTTCCAAATAAATATCATAAAATAGTTAGCAAAACTAATTTAACTGGAGTGGAAATGAAAAGGTTTATTATTATTTTCAGTTTTTTGCTAATCATCCCATACTGCATTAATGCGGAAGAGTGGTCTTCTGTTTTCTGTGGTAGGCGTTACACAGTAGGGATAAAGGTAGATGGTACACTTTGGGCGTGGGGAAATAACAGTAATGGTCAATTAGGTCTTGGTGATACAGAGGATAGATATACACCTACACAGGTAGGGACTGATAGAGACTGGAAATTAGTCTCCTGTGGTGTGTGGCACACAGTAGCAATAAAG
>CAZFSG010000015.1:4569-10568 GCA_964521665.1 uncultured Elusimicrobia bacterium | reverse complement strand
CTATGGGCGTGGGGAAACAACGAGTATGGTCAATTAGGCCTTGGTGATACAAGGAATAGATTGACTCCTACACGGGTAGGGACTGATAGAAATTGGAAACTTGTTTCCTGTGGTGTGTGGCACACAGTAGCAATAAAAACTGATGGAACGCTATGGTCGTGGGGGAAGAACTTTGATGGTCAATTAGGTCTTGGTCTTCCAACCGGTAGATTATTGACACCTACACAGATAGGGAGTGATAGAAACTGGAAATTAGTTTCCTGTAGTGTGGACCACATAATAGCAATAAAGACTGATGGCACACTCTGGGCGTGGGGAGATAACAGCAATGGTCAATTAGGACTTGGTGATAGAGAGAATAGATATATACCTACACAGGTAGGGACCGATACAAACTGGGAATTTGTTTCCTGTGGTGAGGCGCACACAGTAGCAATAAAGGCAGATGGAACACTATGGTCGTGGGGAAGTAACTTGGCCGGTCAATTAGGACTTGGTGATACAAGGAATAGATTGACCCCTACACAAATAGGGACTGATACAGACTGGAAATTAGTTTCCTGTGGTAAGTATCACACAGTAGCGATAAAGACTGATGGAACATTATGGTCGTGGGGAAGTAACTGGGCTGGTCAATTAGGGCTTGGTGATACAGTAAATAGATATACACCTACACAGGTAGGTACTGATAGAAACTGGGAATTTGTTTCTTGTGCTGAGGACTACACAGTAGCAATAAAGACAGATGGAACACTATGGGGCTGGGGAAACAACGAGTTTGGTCAATTAGGTCTTGGTGATACAACAAATAGAACTATGCCTACACAAGTAGGGACTGATAGTAACTGGAAATTAGTTTCTTGTGGTGGATCCCACATAGTGGCAATAAAGACAGATGGAACACTATGGGCCTGGGGATGGAACTGGCATGGTGAATTAGGTCTTGGTGATACAAGGAATAGATTGACCCCTACACGGGTAGGGATTGATAGTAACTGGAGATTAGTTTCTTGTGGTTGGGACCACACAGTAGCAATAAAGACAGATGGGACACTATGGTCATGGGGAAGAAATTTTGAGGGTCAATTGGGTCTTGGTGCTCAAACAGGTATATTATTGACACCTACACAAGTAGGAACTGATACAGACTGGAAAGTTGTGTTCTGTAGTGACTCTCACACAGTAGCGATAAAGACAGATGGCACACTCTGGGCGTGGGGAAATAACAGTAATGGTCAATTAGGTCTTGGTTCACCGTATAGGTTGACACCGACCAAGTTGCACTATCTCAAGTAAATGGATATATTTCAGAAAAAGTGATATCAAAATAGTGGATGGTTCAGCACTTTTATGAACACTGATTGAAGTTCTAAAATGTGAGGTTCTCAAATATATAACAACTACTGACATATATTTGAAACTACTAAATAAAAATTTATATTCCTTAATTGATTTGAGATAAATTTAAAATGTCAAACTGTTCAAATTTTTGTTCTGCCAAGATATAGTTTGTTTGCGAAAAGCTACGAAAGAAAAACATCTTGTGTGCCTGTTGTGTTAGATGTGGAACATTTATAATCTTCAAAATTTAACATAAAAATTTTAACAGTTGAAAACTAAACTAAAATGTAGTAGTATAAATCAGACTAAAAATTTTTTGTTAGGAGGAAAAAAAAATTTATATGATAAAAGTAAAACTAATAGATTTGTTGTTTGACGAAATCTCACAGTCTGGAATAATGTTACTTGCTGAAGAGAGCCCCCAACCTGGTGCAAAAGAAAAAGTTATCCCTATATGGATTGGTATATTTGAAGCACAGTCAATAATGTTCAAATTACAAAATCTATCTTTCCCAAGACCTCTTACTCATGATTTATTGAAAAACTGTATTGAAGAACTTGGTGCAAAAATTGACTATGTTGCAATTACAAAAATTGAAAATAATACTTATTATGCTGAGATACATTTGATACACAACAACGAAAGAATTGTTATTGATAGTAGACCATCTGACGCTGTTGCTTTAGCAATTCGTGCTGATGCACAGATATATATTTCTGAAGAATTAATGTTATACGCTGCTGTTGATAAAGAAGAATTTATAAAAGAACATAAAGAAAAATTATTACTTAAGTTATTAGAATTAGCAGAATCTGAAGAAGAAAAGAAAATTAAACATTAGTGCAAGGAGGACAAAAAATTTTTTATGATAACCTTAGATTTAATAAAAACATTAGCAATAAAAAATGATAAAAAAATTGTGTTTATTGTTATAGATGGTTTAGGTGGTGCTATACATCCATCTGTTGGGAAAACAGAACTTGAAGTTGCAAATCATCCTAACTTAGATAATCTTGCAAAAGAATCGTTATGCGGTGTTGCAATACCTGTTGATTATGGTATTACACCGGGTAGTGGGCCGGGACATCTTGCTTTGTTTGGTTATGACCCTATTAAGTATATGATAGGTCGTGGTATACTTGAAGTTTTAGGTCTTGGTATGGAATTACAAGAAAACGATTTAGCATTTCGTGGTAATTTTGCTACAATTGATAAAAACGGTGTTGTAGTTGACCGTCGTGCTGGCCGTCTACCAACGGAAGAAACTGTTAGGTTAATAGATAAAATTCAAAAAAGTGTTAAAAAAATAGATGATGTTGAAATTGTTCTTAAAGCAGGTAAAGAACACAGGTTTGCTGGAATATTTAGACATAGTAAACTTGTTGAAACTATTACTGAAAACGATCCTCATAAAGAAGGAAACAAACCACATGAAATTATTCCTACCGTAAATACTGAGGAAGCACAATTCACTGCAAAAATAGTAAACAAGTTTATCTCAGAAGTCAAAGGATTACTCAAAGATGAACCAAAAGCAAACTATGTGTTACTACGTGGGTTTGCAAAATATCCTAATATACCAAAAATGCAAGAAGTGTATAAACTTACACCAGTTGCTATTGCAGTATATCCAATGTATAAAGGTATAGCAAAAGTTGTTGGTATGGAAGTTATCGACGGTTGTGAAACAATTGAAGATGAAATTAAAAAATTAGCAGAGTTGTTCTCAAAACCATATGATTTTTATTATCTTCATATTAAAGATACGGATAAACTTGGCGAAGACGGCAATTTTGAAGGTAAAGTTAAAAAAATAGAGGAAATAGATAAATTTATACCACAAATTCTTGCGTTACAACCAGATGTTCTTGTTATCACAGGCGACCATTCAACACCTGCGGTGACCAAAGGACATTCTTGGCATCCAGTACCTGTTTTAATTTGGTCAAGAACAATACCTACCTCTGTAAAAAACACTGTGGAAAGGTTTACTGAAAAAGAATTTTCTTGTGGTATGTTGGGACACATTTATATGACAAAAATAATTTTGTTATCTATGGCATATGCATTTAAACTTGACAAATACGGAGCATAAAATTTGAAAAGTGTTATTTTTAATTTTAGCCCTTCATTAAAAGGATCATCAGCTTTTATAACTAATAAAATTTATAAATTTTTAACTACAAAAAATTTTTGTGTTGAAATTATAAATGTCCATCAACTTAAAATCTTGCCTTGTGGGAATTGCAGCAGTTTTTGTTATAAATATGGTAAATGTAAGATAAAAACTGACGAAATGGGAAAAATTTATAAAGTTTTAACGAAACAACACTTCTTTGTTTTTGTAACACCGGTGTATTTTTATCACATACCTGGTTATGCAAAAATTATGATTGACCGTTGTCAACCATACTGGGTTCGTAAATATGTATTAAAAAATTTTTCGCCAAATGAAAAATTAGGAATTCTTATTTGTATTGCGGCAACAAAAGGTAAAAAATTGTTTTCTGGTATAAACTTGACAACAAAATATTTTTTTGATATTTTTAACATCAAATTTGATAAAAAATACAATTTGTATTTACGTAATGTAGAAACATTAAACGATATAAATAAACATAATACTGAAATTGAAAAATATCTTAATTATTTATCTTTGCTTATAGATAAAAAGAAGATTCTGGCAACTAAAAAATGATGTTTTTTTGAAATACAAAAAATTATAATTCGGTAGCCGCAGACTTTAGCCTGCGTAAATTATTTTGTAGTTGCAGACCTTGGTTTGCTAAAATAAAGCAAAGCAAGCTTTGCGACTACAATTTTTATTTATTTTGTAGTTTGCAAAACTTGGTTTGCTAAGTAACACGAGGATTTAAACTTTGTAATATTTGACATTAGCAACAAAAGAAATGCAGCAATATGGTTGTTGCAGTCCAAAATGCAATTTTAATTTTTGGTAGCCGCAGGTTTTAGCTTGCGTAATTTCGTTAACGAAAAACGCAACCTAAAGATTGCGGCTCCAGGAGATGTCCCTGCAAATTGCAGGATTTTTTATAAACATCATAAAATATTTGCCAAAACGAAAAAGTTGGTTCTGTTAACTAAAAATGGTGTTCTTTGAGATACAAAAATATAATTTGTAGTAGCAAACCTTGGTCTGCTGAAATAAGGCAGAGCAAGCTCTGCAACTACAGTTATATTTAGCAAAGCAAGCTTTGCAACTACAATTTTTATTTATTTTGTAGCGTAATAAATGCAATAACATGGTCATTGCAGTTCAAAGAATTGCAACAACGTGGTTGTTGCAGTCCAAAATGTAAGTTTAATTTTTGGTAGCCGCAGGCTTTAGCCTGTGTAATTTCAATAAAAATTTTTCAAAAACATTATAAAAAAGTTAACAGTACTAAGAAGTTAAGGAGGAATTAATGCTATGGCAAAAAAACAATTAAAAGCTACTTCTAAAAAATCAAAATATGAAATAACTATTGACCATCCTAAAGATGGCGAAATTATAACTCATAAAGCACATTACGCTGTACGTATTGGGACACCAAACCAAGGTATTGTAGAACTTTCGATAGATGGTTCTGAATTTTATAAATGTCGTCATTCAGTAGGGTATTGGTGGTACGATTGGTGTAATATTCCTTCTGGTCAACATACATTAGTAGCACGGTTAGTAGATCCACAAAAAAATCGTACTTTGAAAAAATCACAGCCAGTAAAATGTATTGTTAAATAAAAAATTTTTATAATGAAACTTTTAGAATGTAAGATAAAATTTTTAGATGGAAAAAATGTTGAATGTGCATCTTTAGAGCAAATGTTGAAAACTGTGTTCAGAGAAAAAAAACATAATCGTGTTCCAGTATCGTTAGAACTTTCAGCAATTGATGATAATGGTGTTGTTTACAACACACAACTACATTTTGTTGAATTTTCTGCACAACAGCGCGTGTTAAATAACAAAACAATTTCTCAATTAACTCAACAAAAACTACTTGGCCAAATTTTAGTAGAAGAAAAAATTATTACTGAAGAACAACTAAAAGAAGTTGTTGAGATACAAGCAAAATATAAAGAAAAGTTGGGTGAGATATTGATCAAATTTGGATATTGCACACCTCAACAAATACTTTATGCATTAGCAAAACAAATTGGTGTTAAAATAGAACCAAGTTTTTTTGAAAAAGAAAAACAAAAATAATTTATAATTAACGGGAGTGTCGGTTAATTGGCAAACCACCGGTCTCCAAAACCGGGACTGCAGGTTCGAGTCCTGCCACTCCCGTTTTTAAAAGGAGAAACCTATGGCTGAAAGAATAATTTTTGTTTTACAATGTACTCAATGTAAAAATAAAAACTATTATTTTGCATCAAACAAAAAAAAGGAACTTAAGATTGAGTTGAATAAGTTTTGTAAAAAATGTAGGAAACACACTTTACATAAGTTTGTAAAAGAATAAGATAATAAATAAAAGGTTCTGTTAACTAAAAATGATGTTCTTTGAGATACAAAAAATTTGTAATTCGGTATTCACAGAGTTCATCCTACGTAATTATTTGGAGTAGGAAACCTTGATCAGAGTTTAAAGGTATTGTGGTACAAAAAATGCAATAACACAGTTATTGCAGTCCAAAGAAAAGCAACAACATG
>CAZFSG010000015.1:0-4469 GCA_964521665.1 uncultured Elusimicrobia bacterium | reverse complement strand
GGTACAAAAAATGCAATAACACAGTTATTGCAGTCCAAAGAAAAGCAACAACATGGTTGTTGCACTCCAAATAGTAATTTTAATTTTTGGTAGGCGCAGGTTTAGCCTGCGTTTTATTTATTATTTTACGCAATCTAAAGGTTGCGGCTACCAATAGACGTCCCTACAAATTGCAGGATTTTTCATAAATACCATAAAAAAGTTAACAGTACTTAAATAAAAAGGAGGGAAACCAAAACATATGAACCAAATAATACAACAAATGCCTATCTTAGTAGTAACTATTATAGGTGGTGTAATAGGACTTATTTTTGTATGGTACTTCAGTAGAAAAGTTTTGTCTGCTAATCCAGGAAATGAACAAATGCAAACTATCGCATCTTTAGTTCGTAAAGGTGCAATAGCGTTCCTCACAAGAGAATATAAAACTATTTTTTATTTTATCACAGTATTATTTATTATAATCTTTTTCGGTATTGCAAAAAAAACTGCAATAGCATTTATCATTGGTGCTGGATGTTCAATGTTAGCTGGTATCATTGGTATGAACATTTCAACACTTTCTTCATCGAGGACTGCAGAAAAATGTAAATTATCGTTTAATGAAGCGTTAAGTATAGCATTTCCTGGTGGTGCAGTAATGGGCCTTTCAGTAGTAAGTTTAGGACTTTTAGGTTTAGGTATAGTATATTTAGCATTTATTTGGTATTTATTAAACACAGGTTCTGATTTACAAAAAGCAGTGTATGAAGCAACATCTATGATTGTAGGTTTTTCAATGGGAGCAAGTTCTATTGCACTTTTTGCACGTGTAGGTGGTGGAATCTATACAAAAGCAGCGGATGTTGGTGCTGACCTTGTAGGTAAAGTAGAAAAAGGCATTCCTGAAGACGACCCAAGAAATCCTGCTGTCATTGCAGACAATGTTGGAGATATGGTTGGTGATTGTGCAGGTATGGGAGCAGACCTTTACGAATCATATGTAGGAGCGATTATTTCAGGGTTAGTTATTGCTATTTTTAATCTTAATAATCTACAGGCTGCAATGTTGTGTTTATTTCTTTCAGTGGTAGGAATTATTGCATCTATAATTGGTGTATTTTTTGTTAGGACAAAATCTGACCAAGACCCACAAGTTGTACTTAACAAAGGATTAATTGCATCTGTTATTTTTTACATTTTGTTTTCATTAGTGATAATTGTGAGTTGGTACAAAGATATCAGAGCATTCTGGGCCGTCCTAAGTGGTTTAATAGCAGGAATGTTAGTTGGGTTTGTTGCACAGTATTATACTTCAGGTAAAGCAGTAAGAAACATTGCTGAACAAGCAAAAACAGGTCCTGCTACTGTTATCATAGAAGGTACAGCAACTGGTATGTTATCAACAATCTTACCATTAGTTGCTATTGCAATTGCAACAATTGTTGCTTATAAACTTCAAGGTGTATTTGGTATAGCATTGTCAGCAATAGGTATGCTTGCTCTTACCGGAACTACAGTAGCAATAGATGCTTATGGCCCTATTGCTGATAACGCTGCAGGTATTTCAGAAATGGCACATATGGGAGAAGAAGTTCGTCGTAGGGCAGAACGTCTTGATGCAGTAGGAAATACAACTGCTGCTGTTGGTAAAGGGTTTGCAATAGGTTCTGCTGCACTTACAGCATTAGCATTGTTTTCCGCATATGCAGAAACTGTAGGGTTAGGTTCATCAGGACTTAATATCTTAGATGCAAAAGTTGTTGCGGGAATGTTTATTGGTTGTATAATGCCATTTTTCTTAATATCAAAAACATTGCAAGCAGTGGGTCGTGCTGCATATTCTATTGTAGAAGAAGTAAGAAGACAGTTCAGAGAAATACCAGGTCTTTTAGAAGGGAAAGCGTTGCCTGATTCTGCAAAATGTGTTGATATAACAACACAAGCTGCACTTAAAAAAATGATACTTCCTGGACTTTCAGCAGTAATAGTTCCTATAGTTATTGGTATTTTATTAGGTAAAGAATCGTTAGGCGGTTTTCTTGCTGGTTCGTTAATAACAGGTGTTCCTTTAGCGATATATCTTGCAAACGCTGGTGGTGCGTGGGATAACGCTAAAAAATATATTGAAGAAGGCAACCTCGGTGGAAAAGGTTCTGATGCACATAAAGCATCTGTTGTTGGTGACACTGTTGGAGATCCATTCAAAGATACTTCTGGACCATCCTTGAATATTTTATTGAAACTTATGTCAGTAGTTTCTCTTGTATTTGGTGGAGCATTGATATATCTACATGAACAAATTGCAAACTTGTTACCATTTTTAAGATAAAAAATGAGGAGGGTTTTAAAAATCCTATGAACCTTGTAATTTTTTCTGGTAATTTAGCAAAAGATGCTAAAATTGTGACTACTTCTACTGGAAAACAATTTTGTGTAACAACTTTAGCATTGAGAGAAGATTTAAGACCCGAAGGAAAACCAGCTGTTTTTGTGGACATTATAATTTGGGGTGAACGTGCAACAAAACTTGCTAAATATCTTACAAAAGGTAAAGCAATCTCTGTAACAGGAAGATTAGAACTCATAAAAACACATAGTCAAAGTAATAATACAACATATATTACACCTCGCGTTGTTGTCAATACATTAGAATTCTTAGGTAAAAAAACAATTGAATCTGTTTCTGCAGAACAAACAAAAGAAGATGTTACCGATGAAGAGATACCACCAGAAGAAGATGTTCCGTTTTAGAATGAACATTTTTCTAATTTTACTTTTTGGTATAGTCATCAATCAACTTTAATTGACAAAACATACTTTTTTGCTATAATTTTGATTTCCATAAAATCATAAAATGGTTCCTAAAAGGTTAAATTATTGTGAAAAATTATATGTCGGTAGTCGCAGACTCAGTTTCCGTAATAATAATTGCAATAACACGGTTATTGCAAAAAAATTTGTATTCGCTAATTTTAATTAGCGCTAGTGTAATACGCTGATATAAAATCAACGAATACAATATGGTGAGTATTTTTATTTATTTTTGTAATTGCAAACCTTGGTTTGCTAAAGAGGTGATTTGTTATAAATGTGAATGTGCAGGTGAAATTACAGGTGATATAATTAAAATTTTGTATTCACTAATTTAATTAGCGTTTTGCGAGCATAAGCGCTGATGTAAAATCAGCGGATACAATAGTAATTTGTAGTCGCAGACTTCAGCCTGCGTATATTTACGCAACCTAAAGGTTGCCGCTACCATAGATTGTGGTGCTAACGGGAATTGTAGAGTTGTTCATAAACATCATAGAATAGTTACTAAAATTTTTATTAATAGGAGGTATAAAATATGAAGTGGTCAAACAAAATAATAACTGTAGTCCTGTGTGTTGCATCACTTACAATTTCTTCCTGTGGACCCAAACAACCACCGTCAGTAAGAAAAGAAGTTGAAAAAGAATATGAAGAAGCAACTCCATTTGTTCAACTACCAGAGGAAGTGTCAGGAGAAATAGTTACAGGTATAGGTTTTTCTGAGAAGCGTGCAAACTTAGCATTAGCAAGAGAAGCTGCAATAACTTCAGCAGTAGCAGATCTTGCAAGGAAAGTTGAAACAAAAAT
Organism: uncultured Elusimicrobia bacterium; assembly: GCA_964521665.1. GTDB lineage: Bacteria > Elusimicrobiota > Endomicrobiia > DTEH01 > DTEH01 > JANXDG01. Next base: position 866 of record CAZFSG010000015.1, on the reverse strand, counting down.
AGAGGCTGTATGGAAACGTACAATGGCTGATTGGTCCGAATATAAACAAGAAGGTGTTGATGAAGCAATGTCTATTGAAGAAATGAAGAATATGATAAAAAACATTGTTGATACAGAACTGCGTGGACCTTGGTTTTTACAAGAAAAGATTCATAAACCAACTGGTAGATATTGGGTTCGTATACTTTTGTCAGGTTCAACAATAGAAAAATGGTTAAAACAAAGATTGAATAACGAAGCGTTACTTAAAAAATATATAATTGAATCACAGATTAAAAAAGTGCAAGAAGATTTACAAAAAGATCTTGATGCAATAAAAGAAAAAGAAAAACTTGAAACTGAAAAAATTAAATCTATAATTTCAAAATAAAAAGAGGTAAATAAGAAATGAAAATAATAGTTATTGATGATGATACAGAAACTTTAGATGTTTTAGATACCTTTTTAACTTCTTTAGGTCATCAAGTAGTTACTACAACAAATTCTGTTGACGGACTTAAAATTATTGCTAAAGAAATTTTTGATCTTGTATTATTAGATATAAAACTTCCAGAACGCGATGGTATTGAAGTGTTGAAAGAAATTAAACAAATGGATAGAAACCTTCCTGTTGTTATGATCACAGGATATAAAGAAGCAGAAAAAGTTATTGAAGCGTTTCGTAACGGTGCAATGGATTGTTTATTAAAACCGTTCAATTTTGATTATATAAAGAACAATGTCTTACCACAAATAGTTGAACGTAAAAAATAAAGAAACTCATTAAGTTATTGGTTAATAGCCGTGGTGCTGGAATTTTGGCAGACAGGTACCGCTCAGGACGGTATGGGTTGTAACCCGTGTGGGTTCAAATCCCACCCACGGCA
>CAZFSG010000014.1:23291-29725 GCA_964521665.1 uncultured Elusimicrobia bacterium | reverse complement strand
ACCATATTGTATTCGCTGATTTTATATCAGTGCATTATACTGTCGCTACATAAAATTAACCGCTAATTAAAATTAGCGGTTACAACCACTTTATTTATTTCTCCTTTTTGATTTAGTTTTGGTAACTATTCTATAATGTTTACAGAAATCCGAAATCTGCTGGTAGCCGCAACCTTCAGGCTGCGTAAAATAATAAAGCGCAGGCTAAAGTCTGCGGCTAAAAATAATCACAATGCACAATTTGAAATTCGAAATCCGAAATATATTGTTATTTGGTTAATTTTCTTATCTCAAAGAACATCAATTTTTCCCATTCAACACAGAAAAAAATTTGTTCTAATTCAGACCTGTTGTGATAATGTATTTAATAATTTTGTTATTGCATCAACTTTCAATCCCTTTTTATAACATCAGTTAAATCTTTAGCACTCTGAACCACAACATTTATCTCGTTATTTAAAAGAGCGTCATCTATTGTATCAGTAAAAAATCTCACCCTTCAACTAAAGAAAAAAAAGTAATTAAAGTTCCCACATCTCCAAATCCACCTGAAAATTCTATTATATCAAATTTAATTTGTTTCTTCACTTACCCTCCAATTTCACACATTGTCATATTTATTTTAGTTTGAGCATTTTTAGTAAAAATTTCAGAAAATACAGAATTAAAAGTATGTTGTTTAGGTTTCAAATAGGAAGCAATCAAAAATTGTTGTCTAAGTTTATTAAAACAAACCTGTTCAGAAGTAGAATTTCGAACTATTTGCATCAGATTTATTTCTTTATCCGAACCTAAACACAATCTTAATTTACCATCAGAAGTAAGTCTTAACCTACAACATTTAGAACAGAAAGGATCACTTATAGGGCTAATAAAAGAAATTGTTCCTTTTGCATTTCTAAACTTATAAATTGACGATGTTGTAGAGTTAGAAAAATTTTTTATTTCTTGTAACTCTCCTATACTTTCACAGTACTGTTTTAATTGAACATTAGAGATAAATTTATCTTGCCAACTAATGATACCTTGACCTATTGGCATAAATTCAATAAATCTAACATGTAATGGTTCTTTAAAAGTCAATTTAGCAAATTCAATAACTTCATCTTCATTTATGTTTTTCATTACCACAACATTAATTTTTACTGGTTCAAAACCAAATTTTATAGCTTTGTTTATACCTTCTAAAACTTTATCTAAATTACCAGTTTTAGTTATAATTTTGTATTTTTCTTTATCAAGTGTATCCAAACTAATATTTATCCTTCTTAATCCCAACCTAAATAAATCTTTAGCATACTCACTAAGTAACACTCCATTCGTAGTTAAAGACAAATCATAAATACCTTTCAGTTTTAACAAAGTTGATATAAACTTAATTATATCTTTTCTGACTAAAGGTTCCCCACCTGTAATTCTAATTTTGTTTATACCTAAACTAAGGCCAACTTGTACAATCTTTAAAATCTCTTCATAACTCAGAATTTCATGTTGTCTTTTACATACAATACCACTTTCAGGCATACAATAAATACATCTTAAATTACATCTATCAGTAACAGAAATACGCAAATAATTTATTCGGCGACCATATCTATCTATTAATTTCATCTTTATTGTGCTTAATTAAGTTATTTTTTCTTAACTAATTCAGAAAATAAAATACTTAATTCATACAACAGAAGTGTTGGTATTGCCATTAAAAATTGTGAGAATATATCAGGTCCTGGAGTTATATAATCTCACTGATAACAAAAATTGCTAAAATTGCATATTTACGATTTCGTTTCAACCATTGAGGTGATACCATAACTCTCAATAGCTTATCTGAATATTAACTCTGATAACATCATCGTCAACTTTTGTTGCTTTTTCTCCACGGTAAACGTAATTCAATTGTATTTTTGCATTGTGTTTTTCAATAAAATAATTCAATCCAATTGTATCCTCATGTTTTTCATCATCTTTTTTATTCATATCCGAATCATACCAATCGTATCTTGCTACAAATTGTAATGAACTTGTAATTTTATAACCCGCAGATAAATAATAAGTTTGTTTCTCTTTGCCACCACTTTTACCAGTAGCATATTCACCATAAACAGAAATTGGTTCTTTAACAAACTTTATTTCTGCACCAGTGCGAATATTATCTGTTTCATTAGCAGCAGTTTTGCCATTATAATGAGCAACACCTAAATGTAATCCTTCAATCGGTTCTACAACTAACTTCCCAGCTATGTCTTTTGTTGCATTTACATCAAGCTTGTTTTGTCCTTCTCCGTTAAATAACCCAACTGTAGGTTGAATTTTTATATTACCTACTTTAAAATCACCTTTAATAGTAAATCCAATATCTCTGTAATCTGACCATTTAAATTGCGAAGAAACTGCTGCACGTTCTACAAAATCAAGTTTTGCTGATGATTCAAGCCCTTCCATACCAAATGGGATTTTAAACTGACCAAAATCAATACTAAAACATTTATGTGGTTTTAAAGTAACTACAAAATCTTGTAATGGTGATTTTCTTTTATTATCATCTTCTCTAACTTGCGCTGGGTCAATCATAACAGAGCATAATACCTCTGGTTTTATTTCACCAGACAATTTTATCTCAGCACGACGAAGACAAAAAGTATCTTTTGGTGTAGCTGCGTTATCATTTTGATACCAAAACTGCATAAGACCATTCAGTTTGATTTTCCCAAAACCTGCCTCTACTTGCTCAGCACACATTTCCTGTAATAAACTGACTACCAAACCTAACATAGTAATGCTAAAATATCGTACTACAAACAAAATTTTATTTTTCATTTTAGCTTTCTACCTCCTTCCTTAATACGTTATACGTTTTGGTAACTATTTTTATTTATAATATTTATGGAAACTCTGCAATTTGCAGGGACAAAAAATTAAAAAATAAGATTCTTTTTGGTGAAATTAACTACCAAAAATTAAACTTACATTTTGGATTGCAACAACCATGTTGTTGCAATTTTTTTGTATCGTAATCTCTTTAAAGTCAGGTCAAGGTTTCCTAAATACTGCTACCAGATTGTATCCGCTGATTTCAAATCAGCGCCTCACTATCTTGTATTCGCTGATTTTATATCAGCGCCTTACCAACGGTAATTAAAATTAGCGGTTACAACCACTATATTTATTTCTCTTTTTTTGATTTCGTTTTGGTAGGCAACTATTTTATAATATTTAATAGAAATTATAGACAAAAAAATTAAAAACGATGAATTATTGAGCCTTAAGGATAAGGTCCTATCAGCGTGCGAGTAAAAAAATCATTTTTAGTTGTCAGAACTTTTTCGTGTTATAAGAGAGGAAAATGCTCGGGGAGGGATTTGAACCCTCACGACCGCTTAAAGGGTCCCGGGATTTTAAGTCCCGTGCGTCTGCCTGTTCCGCCACCCGAGCATAAATTACAGAATGAAATTGTTGTATATAAAATTTTTATATATGTTTCAACCAGTGTCCCAATTTATATTTTTTCGCTAAAAGATATTTCTGCATATACTTACTTTTTGGTTTTATTTCAATAGGTATTCTTTCTACAATTTTTATTCCATAACCTTCAAGACCAACAATTTTTTGTGGATTGTTTGTTAACAACCTTATCTTTTTAATACCAAGATCTGCAAGTATTTGTGCTCCAATACCGTAGTCACGAAGGTCTGCTGGAAAACCTAATTTCAAATTTGCATCTACAGTATCAAACCCTTTTTCTTGAAGTTTATATGCTTTAATTTTATTTATAAGTCCGATCCCTCTTCCTTCTTGATGAAGATATAATAACACTCCACCTTGTTTTCCAATAATGTTTAATGCATTTTCAAGTTGGAATCCACAATCACATCTTAACGAACCTAAAATATCTCCTGTCAAACAAGAAGAATGAACACGTACTAAAACAGGTTTACTTACATCTAATTTTTTAGAGATTAACACAAGGTGATGTTCTTTTGTTAACACATCTTGATATACAACAAGTTTAAATTCGCCGTATTTTGTAGGCAATTTTGTAGATAAAATTTTTTTAACATGTTTTTCTTTTAGTCTTCTATATTTGATTAAATCAGCAATTGTTATAATTTTAAGTTTATGTTTTTTAGCGAATTTTATAAGTTGTGGCAATCTTGCCATTGTCCCATCTTCATTCATTATTTCGCAAATAACACCTGCTGGATAAAACCCAGCAAGTTTTGCAAGGTCAACTGCTGCTTCCGTATGTCCTGCTCTAACTAACACCCCACCTTCTTTATACATCAATGGGAAAACATGGCCTGGTTTCACAAAATCTGATGGTTTTGCATCAGGCGAGATAAGTTTTTTTATAGTTGTTGCACGGTCATATGCAGAAATTCCAGTTGTTATACCTTCTTTTGCATCCACTGAAACAGTAAATGCTGCTTCGTGAGGTAAATCAGGATTATCAACCATAGGATAAATTTTAAGTTTTTCCAACCTTTCTTGTGTAAGTGCAACGCAGATTAACCCGCGAGCATATTTTGCCATAAAATTAATCCAATATGGAGTCACCTTTTCTGCTGGTATCACCACATCACCTTCGTTTTCTCTTGATGGGTCGTCAACAACAATAACAGGTTTTCCTTTTTTAAGTTCTTTTATTGCTTCTTTTATAGTAGCAAAAACTTTTTGTTTCATTTTAAAAACCCGTGTTGTTTCAAAAACTCCAAAGTAATATTTTCATCTTTTTTCCTTGTAAAACTTTCAACATATTTTGCTAATATATCTACTTCTAAATTAACAACTTCTTTTGCTTTTCTATATTTCAAATTTGTATTTTCTTTTGTATAAGGAATTATTGCTACAGAAAATTTATCTTTATATTTTTTTGCAACAGTTAAACTTATTCCATCAATTGCTACCGAACCCTTTTCTACAATATATCTATCATACTCTTTCGGTAATTCAAAAACAAAATTTTCATTTTCAATAGACAAAATTTTAATTGTTGTATCTACATGACCTAAAACAAAATGTCCTGAGAACCTTCCGTTAGCTAAAATTGCACGTTCTAAATTAACAAAATCGTCCTGTTTCAAAAATTTAAAGTTTGTCCTATTATATGTTTCGTTTGATATATCTGCTGAGAAAACAAATTTTTCTCCATCTTGCTTAACATTTTTTACTGTTAAACATACACCATTAACTGAAATACTATCAGATATTTTTATATCAAGTTTCGTATTAATCACAACTTGTGTTTTATCTATTTTTATAATCTTGCCTAAATCTTCTATTATCCCTGTGAACATAAGTTTTTACCTAATACTTAATTTTAGCATTTAATACCAAATCTTTACCTAAAAATTCAATATTATAAATGTCAATATTGTATGCATCTTTTATATATTTAACGCCATCACCTTCAACCCATGTTTTTGCATCTTTCCCGCCAACAATCTTTGGTGCAAAAAATATAATCATATCATCTACCATTTTTTCTTTTATTAAATTCCAGATTGTCTCACCCCCACCTTCTACTAAAACAGAACTTATATTATGTTCTTTTGCTAAAACAGAAAGTATTAAATTAAAAGGTATTAACTTTGTGTCATAAGAATATATTTTCACATTTTCAAACTTTTCAAAAAATTTTATATTTTTATTTTTTTTAGTAAAAATTAATGTTTTTGCATCGTTGCTAAAAATATTATATTTTTTCTTAACAGATAACTTTGATACATCTCCCACCACTACGCGAACAGGATTTCTTCCATTTTGGTGAGAAGTTAAACGTGGATTATCCACAACAATTGTGTTAATTCCTACCATTACTGCATCATAAATAGTTCTCAATTTATAAACATATTTTCTTGCTTCTTGAGAGGTTATCCATTTTGAATCACCCGTATATGTAGCAATTTTACCATCCAAACTTGATGCTACTTTTAATGTTACATAAGGTAATTTTTTTGTCATCCATTTTATATAAAATTTATTTAATTCTTTTGCTTCTTTTTCAAGAACACCTACTTTACAGTCCACACCTGCATCAAGAAGTTTTTTAATCCCTTTTTTTCTAACAATAGGATTAACATCATACATTGCACATACTACTTTTTTTATACCAACCTCAATAATTTTATCAACACACGGTGGTGTTTTACCATAATGGCAGCAAGGTTCTAAGTTTACATATAACACTGATTTTTTTAACAGATTTTTATATCCTCTTTTTATTGCATTATTTATTGCTTCAACTTCAGCGTGTGGTTTACCATAAGCAGTATGATACCCTTCACCTATAATTTTATAATTTAATTCAGGAACAACAATAACAGCACCAACTATAGGGTTAGGCGATGTATATCCTAAAGCTTTTTTTGCAAGATCAAAACATCGGACTATAAACTGTTCATCTTTATTTAAACTTTTCTGATGCAAGTTCACCT
>CAZFSG010000014.1:0-23191 GCA_964521665.1 uncultured Elusimicrobia bacterium | reverse complement strand
TCAAAAAACATCATTTTTAGTTAACAGAACTTTTTAAAATTTTTCTTTATCAATAAAAATCCTAAACCATAATTCTAAAATTATAAGTGCGAAGATTCTGTATCCATGGTCTTCTTTTTCACAAAAATGTTTTTCAAGCAAAATTTTTATATTTTTATGTTCAAACAAACAACGAGATGCAAATTTTTCAGAATATAAAATTTCTTTAACAAAATCCTTAAGGTCATATCTTAACCATTTACCAATTGGAAGTCCAAAGCCTTGTTTATGTCTTTTAATTATTTGTTTAGGTAAAAAATCTTTAAATGTTTCTTTTAAAATATATTTTGTGATATATCCATATCCTAATTTCCACGATGATGGTATTGACGCAGTAAATTCTAAAAATTTATGATCTAAAAATGGTGAACGTGCTTCAAGCGAGTTTGCCATTGATGCTATATCCATCTTAACAAGCAAATCTTCAGGAAGATATGTGTTTATATCTGTATATGAAATTTTATCAATTATATCACATGCTTTAGCTGAATAATAAGTATTAACTAAATAATTATATACATTTTGTTTAACAACCGATTTCATAAAATTAGAATATATAAAATTTTTTAGTTCGTTTGTAAAAAAACAATGCCAAAGTACTTGTCTTACTGGTGTTGGATTACCTAAAGCAGTGAAAAATCGTCTGAGATACCTGAGTTTGTTTTTTGCTGAAGTTGTTTCAATTAAAGGTATAAGTTTACCAAGTTCAGTATAAAACTTATTTCCTAAAACTTCAAATGGAAACAATGAAGCAAGTTTTATTGCAGGATATCTTAAATATCCACAGAAGTTTTCATCTCCACCATCACCATTTAGCGCTACTTTTACAAATTTTCTTGTAACATTAGAAACATAATATGATGGTACAATAGATGTATCAGCAAAAGGTTGGTCATAATGCCACACAAGTTTTGGTAAAATTTCAGCCATTTTTGGCTCAACTATAATCTCGGTATGGTCAGTATCAAAATGTTTTGCAACAATTCTTGCATATTTTAACTCTGAAAAATCTTGTTCTTTAAAACCAACAGAAAATGTTTTTACTTTTTCTTTAGAGTTTATTGCCATAAGTCCTACAATAATACTTGAATCATGTCCTCCTGACAAAAACGCGCCTAATGGAACATCGCTTATAAGTCGTAATTTTGTTGCTTCAGATAAAATTTCTTTAATTTTTTGTTTTGCTTCACCAAACGTAATTTTTTGTTTTTTTCTAAAATCTAATTCCCAGTATTTTTCTATTTTTATATTCCCATTTTTATCACATATCATATATGAAGCAGGAGGTAGTTTAAATATATTTTTAAATATAGTTATAGGTTGTGGTATATATTGATAGGTTAAAAAATAATCAATTGCATCAAAATTTATCTCTGGCGTAGTTTCAAGATACTGAAGGATAGATTTTATTTCTGAGGCAAAAATTACACTCCCATTATGTAATGTATAATATAAAGGTTTTTTACCAACTCTATCTCTTGCTAAAAATAACATTTGTTTTTTTTCATCCCATAAAGCGAACGCAAACATACCACGAAGACGTTCTAACAAGGAAACATCAAAATCTTCATAAAGATGAACAATTGTTTCAACATCTGATTTTGTATAAAACTTATGTCCGTTTTGAAATAAGTTTTCTCTTACTTCCAAAAAATTGTAAATCTCGCCATTACAAACAACCCATATAGTATTATCTTCATTATGGATAGGTTGACTACCAGTTTGCAAATCAATAATAGATAATCTTCTTATCCCTAAACCTAAACTGAACTCTGAACTAACATAATATCCTTCTTCATCAGGGCCGCGATGAATAATAACATCGCACATTTTTTTAAGTATTTCTTTACTAACTTCTTTTTTATTACCAAAATTATAAATTCCAACTATTCCACACATATTAATTAAAAAATTTAATTTTAAAAATTGTTAAAATACCTATAATTGCATCTTTGAACTTAATTTTTTTCCCTTGTTGTATTGAGCGTGGGTTGTAAGAAATTGGAAGTTCTAAAATTTTATATTTGTTTTTTAAAAGTTTACAGGTAATTTCTGCTTCAAACTCAAACCTTTTACTTTGTATGTTTATCTCATTAAATACTTTTTTATGAAACAATTTATAACATGTATACGAATCCGTAACTTTTTGGTTAAACAAAAACGATATTAAAAAACTTATAAATTTATTTCCTAAATAATAACTTTTGTATATACAAGGATTCTTCTTTAAAAATCTTGAACCATAAACAACAGAAGTTTTTTTATCAATTATAGGCTGCATAAGAATTCTTAACTCCTGCGGATTATATTCTAAATCAGCATCTTGTATTGCTATTATGTCACCGGTTGAGTTTTGGATACCTGTTTTTATAGCAGTGCCTTTGCCTTGGTTTGTTTTATGAGAAATAACTTTTAAATTATCATTTTTATATCCTTCTGCTATAAGTCGTGTAGAATCTTTTGAACCATCATCTACAACTATTATCTCTTTATCCAAGCAAAAATCAACTGAGGTCAATGTTTGTAAGACATTACTAATTGTTTTTTCTTCATTATATGCAGGAACTATTATAGAAACTTTTTTTGTCTTATATTTTTCTTTTAACTCTTCAAACAGGTATAAAAACTTCTTTGCTTGTTTTTCCCAAGTATAATTTTCTTCAACAAGTTTTCTACCATTATCTACAATTTTTTTGGATAATTCTTTATCTGTTAACAACAATTGTATTTTTTCTGCAAACTCTGTGGGTGTATTTGCAATTAAAATATTTTCTCCATCTTTAAGTTCAGGGATACCTTCTGCTGCAATAGATGTTGCAACCGTTGGGATACCTACTGCTAATGCTTCTAAAATTTTGTTCTTAATCCCAGAGCCTGAAATCATAGGACAAATATTTATATCGCAAGCTGACATAAATTCTGCTAAATCTTCAACTTCTCCACAAACTATTACATCTTCATTTTTATACTTTAAAATTTTTTTTACTGGATGGGGACCTACAATATAAAACTTTATGTTTTTAATTCTGCTTTTAAGAATAGGATACACATTTTCTAAAAACCAAATACATGCGTCAATATTAGGTTGAAAATTCATTATTCCTCTAAAAATTATTGCTGGTGATTGAATACCAAGTTTTTCTTTATTTTTTATTCTTAACTCTTCAGAATATGGTTTAAAGTGTTCAATATCTACTCCGTTTGGAATAACTTCAATTTTGTGAGGTTCAATCTTTATATTTTTTACAAGCCATTGCTTGTCTTTTTCTGCAACAACTGTTATTTTGTCAAACCACGAGGTTAATCTTGACTCAAAACTTAAAACTTTTTTGTATTGTTGATACCAATAAATCCGTCTAAAAAAATTTTTTTCAACTAAATAATTTCTGTAAAAATACATACTTATCGCATCGTGAGAATGAAACAACTTTGGTATCGGAAGTTTAACAAAACTGCTATAGACAGCAGTTGTAAAAAAATCAAAAAATAAAATATCAAAATTTTGATTATTAATAAGCTCTAAAATTTTATTTTTCATTTCAACTGAAAAAAATTGTTTTACATTATATGGAGTTTTAGAAAATAAAGTATTTAAACTTCTTTTAACAAAACTTTTTGATGGTAGAAATTCTATTGTTTTTATATCACAACAAAATTTTTCAAGTGCTTCAATATATTTTTTTTCTGTTGGCGAAATAAAACTTAAAAGATAAACCTGGTTTTGTTTTGAAAATTCATTTATAAGATTAAATAAAGGAAGTTTTATACCTTCATTTGGAGGATAAGGAAATGTATGTGAGACTATCAAAATTTTCATAACTATATATAATGGCCGCTACAACACACTATAAACTATATACAATATCACCTTTATATATATTCGCCAAAAGAAAAAATTTTTATTGTAATAAAAAGACAGGATTACATTTAATTGAATTAATTGGAAAGACAAAAATTATTTCTTTGTTTCTTTTTCTTCTTCTATGTTTTGTTCAAAATATTTTTTTCTTATAGTTGTTTCTATTTCTTGAACAAGTTGTGGATTATTTAAAAGAAAGTTTTTAACTTGTTCTCTTCCTTGGCCTAATTTTTCGTTTTTATATGTATACCATGAACCTGCTTTCTCAATGATACCTTCATCAACTGCTGCATCTAATACAGAACCAATTCTGTCAATACCTTTTTCAAAATAAAACTCGTATGTTGCTTCTTTAAATGGTGGTGCAACTTTGTTTTTTGCAATTTTTACTTTCACCCAAGAACCTATAGTTTGGTCACCTGATTTTATTGAATCTGCTTTTCTTATTTCCATACGTACTGAAGCATAAAATTTTAATGCTAACCCACCAGTTGTAGTTTCAGGTGAACCATACATTACACCAATCTTATGTCTTATCTGATTAATAAAAATTATAATAGATTTAGATTTATTAACCGCAGCAGTAAGTTTTCTTAACGCTTGTGACATAAGTCGTGCTTGAAGACCAATTTGTGCTTCTCCCATTTCACCTTCAAGTTCTGCTTTTGGCACAAGCGCTGCTACTGAATCTACAATTACCACATCTACTGCATTACTACGAACAAGTGTCTCAGCAATTTCTAATGCTTGCTCACCATAATCAGGTTGGGAAACATACAAGTTGGCTACATCAACACCAAGAATTTTTGCAAAGTTTGGGTCAAATGCATGTTCAGCATCTATCATTGCTGCGATACCACCTTGTTTTTGTGCTTCAGCAGCAATTGTTAACGCTAAAGTAGTCTTACCTGATGCTTCAGGACCAAATATTTCTATAACCCTACCCCGAGGGACACCGCCTACACCTAAAGCTAAGTCAAGAGTTAATATACCTGTTGGTAAAACTTCTATAGCAAGTTTCTTTTTTTCTCCAAGTTTTATTATCGCTTCTTTACCATATTCTTTTTCTATTTGCGAAATAGCAAGATTAAGTGCCTTTAATTTTTCTTCTTTAGACATAAATTTTTTACCTCCTGTTTTAAGAAGGACTGTTAACTTTTTTATAATGTGTATAAAATCCTGCAATTTGTAAAGACAACCGACTACAATCCAGGTAGCCGCAACCTTCAGGTTGCGTAAAAATAATGAGTCGCAGGCTGAAGCCCGCGACTACAAATTACTATTGTATCAGTTGATTTTACATCAGCGCTAATTAAAATTAGCGAATACAAATTTTTTTGGAGTGCAACAACCATGTTGTTGCACTTCTTTTGTAATTCACTACACCTTTACATTCAGGACAAACAACATTTCTAGCAAACCAAGGTTTACAACTACAAAATAAATAAAAATTGTAGCTGCAAAGCTTGCTTTGCTATATCTCTGCAGACCAAGGTCTGTGGCTACAAAATAATATGCGCAGGCTGAAGCCTGTGGCTACTAAAAAATTATAAATCTTCTGTTTTTATCAGATTTTTAATTTTTACAATAATTTTATCAATAATTCAAGACTTCTAAAAATTTGGCAACTGAGTTCTCCCAGGAAAATTTTTTAACCTGTTGATATCCTTTTTGTATTAAACTTTGTCGTAATTTTTCATCTGATAAAACTTTAATTACACCTTCAGCAATACTTTGTGGGTCATACGGGTCAACATATACTGCTGCGTCACCACATACCTCAGGAAGAGCTCCTTTATTTGACACTACTACAGGACAACCACAAGCCATTGCTTCAAGTGGTGGTAAACCAAATCCTTCATATAATGTTGGAAATAAAAACACTTCAGCACTTTTATATAAAAAAATTAAATCTTTAGTATCTACATGTCCTAAAAATTTAATTTTTTTAAAATTTTTTACTGTTAATTCATAGTAGCTAAAATCTTTATTAGTTAAAAAACCAACAACAATTAAACCTAAGTCTTTTACTTTTTCACATATAATGTCAAAAGCTTTAATTACATTTTCTAAATTTTTTCTTTTATCATTACTTCCAACAAATAATAAATATTTTTTAATGTTTAAACCTATCTTCTCAAAAAATACTCTTTTTTCAGAATCAAAATTTTGTTTGCTATAAACTTCAATAATTCTGTCTACAGCCGCATAAATAGTTACTATTTTACTCTCATTTATACCAAGTATGTTTATCAGATCTAACTTAGTATTATTAGAAACAACACAAATATTTTTTACTCTTCTTAAAATATATGGTAATATTGTATAAACAAAAAAAGCATACTTATGTCTTTGTTGGTTCTTAAATATGTAAGGAATTAAATCATATACAATCACTACCTGTCTTTTTTTATTTAAAACACTTGCTTCAAACTGAGTTAAATTCACGACTAAATCATAATTTTTAGCAAAAAAAGGAAAAACAAATTGTGCCCAAAACATCCTAAAGTAATCAGCAAGAAAGTTGATGAATGAAAAAGTGAAAAAGTGAAAAAGTTTATTTTGTTTTTTTATATATATTTTGTTATTTTTAGCTGTGTTTAATTTTTGTTTCACAAAAGGGAGTTTTACTTGTTTTATATTTTCTTTTTTTACTTCAGGAAAATGCTGCGGATACAAAGTGTACACATCAAATTCAATGTTTAATTTATTTGAATAAACATATCTTGCAAATTCGTTGAGAAAGTTTATAATAAAAGTATCAAACCCAGAACCTGCCTTCTTTGATACTCGTATCGCATTAAATGCAATTTTCATAAAATTGATTTTATTATTCTTCCAATTTTAAGCACTGGTTTTGTATAAAAATTTAAAATTATACCGTGTTTCTCCATAGTAATATGCCAGTAATGGATAATTTATGCTTCACTAATATAAGAAATTTTGTATTCTGTCTCAACTAACTTTTTCATCTACCAATTTTTGTTAGGGATCAATAAAATTTTCATCATTTAAACCAACTTTTTATTTTCCGAAAAGAAAATAACAATGGTAATGTTATAGAAAGAATCATCTTAAAAACTACATACACAAAATATCCATAATACTTTTTATAATAATAAAGAAGGTCGTTAAAATAAATTTTATCTGCTTTATTTCTTCCTAAGGCATGAGTACCACCTTTACCATGATAATGAATCACTTTTGGTTCCGGCAAGTAAATGACTTTATATCCGATTTTTTTTACTCTTTTGCACCAGTCTTCTTCATCACAATAAACAAAAAAATTTTCGTCACAATAACCTATCTTTTCAAGTAATTCCCTACGAAAAATGTAGAAGGAACCCGAGACAACATCTACTTCTTTTGATGTTGTCCTGTTCCAAGGATAGTAATGATGCCGCAATCTTACAGGATTATTGAGACCAAAAGCATTCAGCATAAGAACGTTCCATATTCCATCCAATAGATCCATAAATCTTGCTCCACTTTCCTGAATCGTACCATCGGGATTCAAAAGTTGTGGTCCCATAACACCTATCTCAGGATTATTTTCCATAAAATCAATCATCTTTTTAATATTTTCAACAAGAATGATATCTGGAGCACTGTTAATAATATATTTACCTTTTGCTTCTTTAAAAGCAAGATTTCTACCTGCAAAAAGACCAAGATTTTTATCACTTGTAATCAGCTTAACTTTAGGAAAGCATGTTTTTATCATTTCTACAGTGTTATCAGTTGATGCATTGTCCACAACAATAACTTCAAAAGAAATTCCACTTATATGTTTATAAATTGATTCCAAAGATTTCTTGAGCAGTTCTCTTGAGTTATATGTAACTATAATAATTGATAGGTCTAACATACTGATCTTACCTTAAAGATAAATTGAAAACCAAACAATGCCGGATATAACGAATAAAATTTTTTCAAAAGTTTCCAACCATATGGTAATCGCGAAATTAGTCCATGGAATTTTGGTATTCCTTTGTCCGGGTCAAAAGAACAATATTCAATTTTATATCCAGTATCTAAAAAAAGTTTTTTCATTGTCTTTAAAGTAAAAAATCTTAAATGTGTTTCATCCATAATTCCTTTCCCATGGTCTGTTCCAAATAAACCTTTTTCATAATCAAAATTGCCAAATAAAAGTTTGAGACGAATACTCCAATGGGCAACATTAGGAATACAGGCAATCAGGTACCCGTCTGGTTTAAGAAATTTTTTTAAGTTCACTAAGACATTTTGTGGCCATTTCAAATGTTCTAAAACATTCATACATAAAATATAATCAAAAAATTTTGTTGGCAACTGATTTAAAATTTTTTCATCTTCTACATCACCAATAACAATTTTTTCATAATGTGGTTTTGCAAGTTTCGCTGCTTCTTCATCAATTTCTACAGCATACATTTTACAGTTCCTTTTTTCTTTTAAAAATTTTCCAATGTATCCTGTGGCACAACCAATTTCTAAAATAGTTGAACCCGGCTTTATTAACTGCACTACTTGATAATCAGCCCATAAAGGACAGATTTTGTCTATATCATAATTTTCGCGATGGTATTTCATAACATCTCTCTTATCTTACTTATTAAAAATTCAAAATTTTTCTTTATATAAAATTGTCTGATGTTTTTGTTTTCTTAATTTCAAATAGTCCATTTTTATTAAAAATAGTAAATTAACAATTTTGTTAACTTATTTTACTTAATAAATTTTCAGGTGTCAAGTGAGGTATGCAATTGTGTAACCAACTTCTAAAATAGCTGAGCCGAGCCTTATCAATTGTACTACTTGGCAATCACTCCATAAAGGACAGATTTTGTTTATATCGTAATTTTCACAATGATATTCCACACTACATTCTTAAATTTTAAAAAAACAGTTTTTAGCATTTCTAGAACTCTATTTTAATGCTCATTTTTAACCATCCTTCTAAACTTTTCTATTTCAGAAAATTTTATTATTTTAAACAAAAAAATTAAAACAAGATAAACTATGGGCATTAAATAAACTAAAAAGTTTTTGTTTAAAAAATATGAAATTAAAATTACTAAAACAATCAAAATAAAATTTTTGAAAAATTTAAAATCTTTAATAACTAACAAAACTACAAAAGTATAGACTAACAAACTAAAAATATAACTTATAGCAGGCGCTTGTGATTTATATTTTGGTATTAACAAAATACTAAATAAACTAAATAAAATAAATTGAAATATACCTAAAATTAGAACAGTTTGCGGCTTGTTAATTGAATAAAAATAAGAAGAAAACAAAATAAGAAAAGCTAAAATAAATAAAGAAAAACTAAATATCTGAAGAACTGGAATACTTTCAGCATATCTCTGTCCAAAAAGTAATAAAATTATTTCTTTTGAAAAAGAAAACAAAATTGTTGATACAAAACCAAAAACCACACTAAGAAACCTACTGCCAAATTCTAAAATTTTTTCTTTCAACTCTTTTGTTTCTTCTGATGTAAAATAATAAAGAAAAGGTGTTGGTAAAATACCTATAAACATTGTTTCAATCATCTTTGGTATCCTTATTCCTGCATTATAAATACCAACTTGTGCTGGATCTTTTAACATAGTACGAAGTAAGACTAAATCTATACTTGAAATAAAAAGATAGCTTATTTGTCCAACAAACATAACAAAAGCAAATTTTATAACCTCTTTTTCTATTGAAAAAATTTTAGTATTTAAATCAAAATAATTCTTAAACCATAAAATAACTAAAATTACAAAAAAAATCAACGCAAATGTAAAACTGGTAAATATTATTGTTTGATAGTGGACAAATCCTAAAACCAAAAGAACTATCGCCAAAAGATAAGATAAGTTTGAACGAACACCATCAATAATTGTCCACTCATTGAATTTTCCTAATCCGCGCCAAAATCCTTCAAAAACATTAAAAAATGCTACTAAAATTATAAAAATCAAAAAAACAAATTTTATATCTTTAATCTCTAAAGGAATAATTTTTGGAAAAAATTGTATTATAAAAAATGCAATAATAAAAAATACAATAGATACTAACATAACACTTAGAAAACTTTGTGTAAACAAAAATTTTTTTTCTATATCATTTTTTTCTGGAACAAATTTTGCTAAAGTCGCATGCCATCCCAATGAAAGTATGGGACCAATTGTACCAATAAGTTGCCAAACTAACGAGTATTTCCCATATTCATTAGGACCAAGTAAACGAACAATAAATATGCTAAGAAAACCAGTCACACACATAAAAAAGTTTTTTAAAAAAACATATTTTGTAGTGGTAAAAAAAATTTTTCTGTATAAATTTTGCATGTTATTAACCAAATTTAAATACAGCAAAATATTCTATATTTCCTTCCTTACCTTTTACTTTTGATTCTTCAACAGCAACTTTTTTATATTTTAAACTTTCTGCAAAAGAAACAATTTTTTCTACTGCTTGCAATCTATATTCTTCTTCCTTTACAACACCTTTTTTAACATATTTTGGTTCACATTCAAACTGTGGTTTAATAAGTGCAACAACAAGATGTGGATAATCAGCAATCTTTTTTACTACAGGAAGTATTTTTGTTAGAGAAATAAATGAAACATCTATCGTAAAGATATCTATTTTATCTTTTATTTTTTCTTTATATCCTAACTCAATAAAATATCTAAAATTAACACCTTCAAACAAAACAACTCTTTCATCAGAACGAAGTTTTGGATGTAAAAGTCCTTTACCAACATCACAACAATAAACTTTTTTTGCACCAAATTTTAAAAGACAATCTACGAACCCACCTGTTGAAGAACCTATATCAAAACATATTTTATTTTTAACATCAACAACACCTGTTTTTAACAACCCTTCAAGTTTATACCCTCCTGCTGATACATATTCATATTGTTTTAGTATTTCTATTTTGGAATTACTATTAACCATTTCTGATGGTTCATAAATATATTTATCATCAATTTTTACACCATATGTTTTTATAACTTTCTGTGCTTTTGCTCTGGATTCAATTAAACCTTTTTCAACTAAAAGTTTATCAACTCGTTGTTTCATTAATATTTAAATTATATTGTCAGTAATTCTATAATGATATTTCAGATTTTATAAGTTCAAAAAATGATCTTCCATATGGTAGTACTTTATCAGAAAAAAATAATGGAAAGTGGTGAGGTATTATAAATCGTTCAGGATGTGGCATAAGACCTATAATATGGCCAGTTTCGTCAGTAATACCTGCAATGTTTAAAACAGAACCGTTTGGATTTAAAGGATACCCTACGGTTGTATCACCATTATTATCACAGTATTGAAACAAAATTTGATTCTTATTTTTTAATTCTTCAACAATTTTATCTTCAGCAAAAAATTTTCCTTCAGCATGTGCTACTGGAAGTTGTATTATTTCAGGTAGGTTTTTTAACGGTGAAGGATTGTTTTTGTTAACTTTTAAATATATCCATCTACATTCAAACTTACCAGAATCATTATAAGTTAAAGTAACTTTTTGTAAAAAATTAGGGCTTGGTAAAAGTCCAAGTTTCACTAAAACTTGGAATCCATTACAAATACCTATAATATAACTGTTTTTCTTATTAACAAACTGTTCAATTTGTTGACGTAACCTATAGTACAACTCTATAGCAAAAATTTTTCCTGCAGAAATATAATCACCAAACGAAAATCCTCCCGGAATAACAAGTAAATTGTAATCAATTAAATTTTTTTCACCTCTTATAAGTTCATTAATATGAACTAAATCTGTATCAAAACCAACTAAATTCAAAGCGTTTACTGTTTCTAAATCGCAGTTTGTCCCGCCAACACGTATCACTATCGCTTTTGGTTTCATAAATTTATTCTTGTTGACCATAACTTATAGGCTTGTTCTATAGAAATTTTCAAAATTTCTTTATTATTGTTTTTAACTATCACATACGGTTCTGCTTGAATTTTTCCTAAATAAACATATGGTATGTTTTTTTGTTGCATCAAAGAAATTATCTTATTAAAACTTTCTTGTGAAACTTCTGCAATAATACAAGAAGTCGGTTCGGAAAACAAAAATTCCATCAAACTTTTATTTTTCAAATTTAAATCTAACAGGACGCCGTATTTTTTTGCAAAACAACTCTCTACTATAGTAGTAATTAATCCACCATCAGAAATATCGTGTAGTGATAAAAAATAATTAATGTTGTTATTAATGAAACTATATATCTTTTTTGCAGTATCCACATTTAATGCAGGATAAGGATAAATTCTTTTCACACATTCGCTAAAAACACTACCTCCTAATGCAGTTTTATAGTTACCAATAAGTATTATAAAATTACCATCAGACTTATAATATGAAGTTTTAATGTTATTAACATCTTCTATAATTCCTAATCCTGAAATAAGCAAAGTTGATGGTATTGATACTTTTTTGTTACCAACTAAGTAATAATTGTTCAAACTATCTTTGCCTGAAATAAATGGTGCGCCAAACTTATATGCAACATTTTTTGCAACTTCGCATGACATAAAAAGTTCAGCTAAATTTTTCTTATTTAGCTGACCCCAACAAAAATTGTCTAACAAAAAGATCTTATCAATTTTTGTACCTACACAGATTAAGTTTCTTATTGCTTCGTCAATTACATATTCTGTCATTCTTTCAATACTTATTTTACTCAACGAAGGTTTTATACCACAACTTATTGCAACTGCTTTTTTAGTATTGTTTAACCCTTTAATATTAAATGGATAAATAACTGCAGCATCTTGTGGTGAATAAAAATTTGTTTGTGGATGACCACACAAAGGTTTAAGTATTGTGTTACCTTGAACTTCGTGATCATATTGTCTTATAACCCACTCTTTTGAAGCAACATTTGGATGAGAAATAACTTCATAGAAAATTTTTTCTAATGGTTGTTTTACTACTATATTTTTTTTCTTTTGTTTAACTTCTTTTATTTCGTAGGTTAAACTAAATTTTCTTTTTGGTAATCCGTTATGTAAAAATTCCATATCTAAATCACAAACTTTTTCTCCATTATAAAACACTTCAAGTTTTTTCGTATCTGTTACTTCTCCAATAATTGTTGATTCAACATCTTCTTTTTGACAAAGTTCTAAAAATTTTTCTGCTTTGTCTTTATCTGTGATAACCACCATACGTTCTTGTGATTCAGAAAGCCATATTTCCCAAGGAAGCAACCCTTTGTATTTCAAAGGCACCTTTTCAAGGTATACTTTACACCCACATTCTTTTGTAAGTTCACCACAAGCTGATGATAACCCACCTGCACCACAATCTGTTATTGCGGTAAACAAATCCAAATCCCTTGCTTTCAAAATCACATCTAACATCATTTTTTCAGTTATAGGATCACCTATTTGAACTACAGATGTTGGTAGTTTATTATGTAACGCATCTGACGAAAAAGTTGCTCCATGGATACCATCACGACCAGTTTTGCCTCCAACAAGAATTATTACTTGTCCAGGTGTAACTTTTTTATCAATTTTTTTTACTGGAATTATACCAACACAACCACAATATACCAATGGGTTATATAAAAACCCATCATCAAAAATTATTGCACCGTTAACTGTAGGTATCCCCATACGATTTCCATAATCTCGCACACCGGAGACCACACCTTTAAAAATTCTTTTTGGATGAAACACACCTTGTGGCAATTTTTTATCATAATCAAGATTACCAAAACAAAACACATCAGTATTTGCAATAGGTTTTGCTGAAAGTCCACAACCTATAATATCTCGTATCACACCACCAATACCAGTTGCTGCACCACCATATGGTTCTAATGCAGAAGGATGATTGTGTGTTTCAACTTTGAACGCAACAGCATACTCTTTATCAAACTTAACAACACCAGCGTTATCAACAAAAACTGATAAACAGTCAGGATGATTTATTTTTTTTGTAGATTCAAAAATAGTTTCTTTCAAAACATTTTTATATTTCTTAATTTTTTTAATACGTCCATTTTTTATAATTTTAAGTTCAACTTCTGCAGTTAATGTTTTATGTTTACAATGTTCTGACCATGTTTGAGCAATAGTTTCAAGTTCGCAATCAGTAGGATTTCTTTTCTTAGAAGAAAAGTATTTTTTAATAGCACGCATTTCTTCTAAAGACAAAGCTAACAACCCCTCTTTACTAATTTTAATCAATTGTTTATCATCTGCATCTAAAATTTTGATAATATTATACAATCTCATAGTATTGTATTAACGAATTCATAAAAATTTTTTCAATTATATATCTGATACTTTTTTTATCAATTTTTGGATAAAAAACAATTTGTTTACCAGAATGTACTTCAAGGTCATCTTTGATCCCTAGATATTTAATACCTTTCAATACATACATTGCTTCAACATCCAGAACTTGTGGTTTGTACCAAATATTGACCAATATTTGAGTAGATAAACATTTAACATCTTTTATATTTACAATTTTGTAAGATTCTGAGACAGTATCTGCAAGCAATGATTCTGTAATAAAAGTTATTTTGTCCTTGTTTATATTACCTGATAAGGAATAAATTTTTTTTATTTCTACATTATTAATTCTTTTAAATCCGAACGAATGAATTTCTTGTAAAACAGAAAAATTATTAACAGGAACTTTAGGTGAAATCACAACAAGATATCTGTTTTTCATCATAACAAAGTTTTTCAGGTTACTTATTTAACTTCTTTTATTTAAAAACAAGTTTTTTTATGCAACAAGGTTATCAAATTTTTCAACATTAATTGCAGGAAATGAAACAAATGATATTCCTGTCAATTTAGCAAGTTCTACTGAAAGTTTTATAACATCTTCAACAGATGGTAACTCCAGAATAAACGCTAAATCGTATTCACCAACTAAAACGTACATACCATCAATTTTACCACCTAATTTTTTTATTAATTGTTCAACTTTTTTAGTGCGTTCTTTTGATATATTTTTTATAGCTTCTACCGAATATTTACCTAACATTAAAACCTTCATATTATTGTACCTCCTACTTTTAGAGTTTAGGTAACTATTTTATGATGTTTATGAAAACCCTGGAATTTGCATAGACAGCACACCCCACTCCACGGTAGCTGCAACCTTTAGGTTGCGTTTTTCGTTGACAAACTTACGCAGGCTAAAGCCTGCGACTACAAAATTATAAATCCTTCCACTTTTAGAATAAAAAAAATTATGGAATTATTCTTTCAAAACCCTTTTTATAAAACTCAAAAAATCTTTTTTTGATAATCCAACCTGTTCTTCTAAAATCTCTTTTTTACCAAAAGAAATAAAACTGTCTGGGAACGCAAAAGGATAAATTTTAACAAAACATTGATTTTTAGTAACATATTCACTTATTGCAGAGAACAACCCACCAACAATTGTGTTTTCTTCAACAGTAACCAATATGTTATTAGGATTACAGATTTTTTTCAAAATTTCTTCATCAATAGGTTTTATAAATCTCATATTTATTATTGAAAATTTATAATTTTCCTTTTCAATTAATTCTTTGAGTAAATATATTTTTGGACCAACAACAAGAAAATATAGTTTGCTTTCTTTTTCTTCATATATTATTTGTGCTTTTGGAACTTCTATTTTTTCAAACTTGTCTATTTCAATATTTTTTTCTTCAAAAACAAAATCTTTCGGATATCTTATAGCAACAGGTCCTTTAATATGATATATTGCAGTATACAACATATCCTTAAGTTCGTTACCATCTTTTGGTACCATTATTGTCATATTAGGTATCAACCTTAAATATGACAAGTCAAAACTTCCGTGATGTGTTGGTCCATCTTCTCCAACGATACCTGCACGGTCTAAAACAAACACAACATGCAAATTTTGTAATGCAACATCGTGGATAATTTGGTCAAACGCACGTTGTAAAAATGTAGAATATATTGCACAAATAGGAACATAATTTTGTGTTGCTAACCCAGCAGCAAAAGTTACTGCATGTTCCTCTGCAATACCTACATCAAAAAATCTTTCTGGAAACTTTTTTGAAAATTCTTCAAGGCCACAACCGTCAGTCATTGCTGCTGTGATACCAACAATACGGTTGTCTTTTTCTGCTAAAGAAACAATTGTTTTACTAAACACTTCTGTAAATGTTAATCTATCATTTTTTTTATCAATTTCTCCAGTTAAGATATTAAATTTTGTAACACTATGAAATTTTTCAGGTTTTTCTTCTGCAGGTTTGTATCCTTTACCTTTTTTTGTTAACACATGTACAACTACAGGACCTTTAAAATGTTTTACACTTTTAAATACTTCACATAATGATTTTATATCATGTCCATCTACAGGACCTATATAAGCGAACCCCATCTCTTCAAATAACATACCTGGGAAAAGTAGAAGTTTAAACCGTTTTGCTACACGAAGAATTATACTTCCAACATATTTTAATCTACGTAAAAATTTATCAATTCTTTGTTCAATTTTTTTTACTACACCTAATGTTAAAATTCTTACCAACATTTTTGCAATAGCACCAACACTTCTTGATATAAACATCGTGTTATCGTTTAACACAACAATAAAATCATACCCAAGATGACCTGCATGATTAAGTCCTTCATAGGTAAGTCCCCCACTTAATGAACCATCACCTATTACTACAATAACTTTATAATTTTCTTTATTTAATTCACGGGCAGCCGCTATACCTAACCCTACAGATACAGCGGTAGATGCGTGTCCAACATTAAATACATCATATTCGGATTCTTCTCTTCTTGGAAAACCACTTATACCTCCATATTGTCTTAATGTATTAAAAATATTTTTTCTACCAGTTAGGATCTTATGAGCATAAGTTTGATGACCAACATCCCATACAATTTTATCATAAGGAGCATCAAACACATAATGCAGTGCTAAAGTAAGCTCAACCGTACCCAAACTTGATGCTAAATGACCTCCTGTTTTTGAAACAGTTTCAATTATTAAATCCCTTATTTCTTCAGCTAACTGATGTAGTTGTTTTAAATTAAGTTGTTTTAAATCCTGTGGTAAATTTATTTTGTCAAGTATCTTCATAATTATTGCGTCCTATTAACAATTCTTTCTAATAAAAATTTTAGGTATAAAGATTGTGTTGCAAATTTTTTATCTAACAAAATAATTGTTTCATGTTTAAGTTTATTAACCATTTTTCTCAAACTTTCAACTTTATATAGTTTTGGATAAGTAAGATTTTCTTTATCTTCTCCTGAATTGTAATCAATTATATCATCAGTTATTTGAAATAAAAGACCAAAATTCACACCTATTTTTGATAATAAATTTATTTCATTTTTATTCATTTCAGAAACAATTGCTGGGATAACAAAACATATTTGTATCAACTTAGAAGTTTTGTTTATCACAAGTTGTTTTAAAAATTTTTTCAAATGTGAAGACGGCGTAATCTGTATATGACAACTTTCAATATCCATTAATTGTCCTTTGACCAATCCGTTAAACCCGCTCACTTTAGATAATAAATTTATCACTTTTATTTTTATATCCGGTTTTTCTTCCCAATCTGTTAACACTTCAAATGCTAAAGTTAACAATGCATCTCCTATAAGTACAGCATATGCTTCACCAAATTTTTTATGAACAGCAAGTTTATTCCTACGATAATCAGCGTTGTCCATACAAGGTAAATCATCATGAATAAGGGAATAGTTATGGACAAGTTCTACAGCAACTGCTGGATAAAAAAGACGAGATTTGTTTATTCCTAACATTTCTCCACAAGCAAACATTAATAAAGGACGTATATATTTTCCTCCGGGAAACAATGCGTAGACAACCATTTTTTTATATTTTTGTTGTAAATTTTGTAAATATTTATTTACTAAAACTTCAAACTTATTTGAAAACCATTTTATATTTTTCTCAAGAATATCAGTATAATTCTTCATCTTCTTCGTCTTCTTCGATTTCTTCTTGTTGACTTTTATAATCTGTTTTTACATCAAAAGGTTGTAGAGTAAACCCTTCTTTATTTCTTATAACAATTTCAACTTTATGTTTAACTTCTTCAAGCTTTTGATTACAGAAGTTTATCAATTCCATCCCTTCTTGGAACAAACTTATAGTTTCTTCAAGCGGAACATTACCTAACTCAAGTTTATTAACTATTTCTTCGAGTCGTTGCATTGCTTGCTCAAAAGTATATTTTTTTTCTTGTTTTTGCATATTTTTCGCACCTCTTTAAATCAATTTTTTTACTTCTTCAATTAATTCTTTATCAGATTTATATGAAAGAATTTGGTCAACTTTATTTATATCATACCAAAAAACGTCATCAACTTCAACTTTTTCTGCCTCAGTTATTTTAATAGGTTTCATCAAATACCAAGTAACTTTTTTGTGAACTTTCTCGCCTTGGTGTACAAACCAATACTCAACATCTTTAATTTTTTTAATTATAGATGCTTCGACACCTGTCTCTTCTTTAACTTCGCGAACAGCAGCTTCTTGAGAAGTTTCGTTTTTCTCAATATGTCCTTTGGGAAAAGTTATAACAGTATCATTTTTCAAGTTTTTGGTTTTAATTACTAATACTTTATTATTTTCGTCAACTACTATACCACCTGAAGAATATTCAAATTTAACTTTTTGTTTTTGTTTCATACCATTTATATTTTTACAACCATAACATCTTTCAAACTTTTCTTCTTTATTTTTTGTACCTTCTTAAGTTCTGCTTCGTCAGGATAGCCTAAAGAAACTAAACTTACCAATTTATATCTTTTTTCAATATTTAAAAGTTCCCTAATTTTCTCAGCATAAAATTTCTTATCTCCTGCTACCCAACAACTACCTATACCATAATACCATGCTGCAAGCAAAATGTTCTCAGTAGCAGCAGAACCATCTTCAAGATAATATTTTGTATCTTCACAAAATACTGCTATACAACAATCAGCTTCTTTTATAAATTTACCATAATCTGTAATTTCAGCAATTTGTTTTTTCAATTCTTCATTTTTAACAACAACAAACAACCATGGTTGTTTATTATTTGCAGACGGTGCTAACCTTGCACAATCAATTATCTGTGTAATAACATCATCAGGAATTTGTTTTTTAATATATTTTCTTACACTCCTTCTTGTTTTTATCATTACAAGACCATCCATAACTGCTACTCCAAAAATTAGCGTT
This sequence comes from uncultured Elusimicrobia bacterium, assembly GCA_964521665.1. Classification (GTDB taxonomy): domain Bacteria; phylum Elusimicrobiota; class Endomicrobiia; order DTEH01; family DTEH01; genus JANXDG01. Next base: position 4,076 of record CAZFSG010000014.1, on the reverse strand, counting down.
GAAAAAAATAAAATATAAAATTTTTATTATAAAAAAAAGTGTTGAAACAAAATATAAGTTTTTAATATATTTTATAACTAAAGAATGAAGATATTACTTGTTAATCCTCCAATATATGACTTTAGTGCATTTGATGTGTGGCTGAAACCTTTAGGTTTACTTTATCTTTCAAACATATTAAAATCTTATAATATTGAAGTTGCGCTTCTTGATTGCCTTGACAGAAATTTTTTCCCACATATTAAACCAAAAGAAGATGGAACTGGTAAATTTCCTTTTACTGTTGTAGAAAAACCCGATGTAATAAAAAATATACCATTGAAATTTAAACGATACGGTATCACTCAAAAAGAAATTATTAGCTTTCTTTCAGACCATAAAGATTGCGATTATATAATAATTACATGTTCAACAACATATTGGTATTTAGGTATTAAAGAAATTATAGAACTTATCAATGAAACTATTCCTAACACAAAAATTTTGCTTGGTGGTATTTACCCAATTTTATCTTCTCAACATGCATTTAATACTTTTGCTAAGAAAACAGCAAAAATTTTTTATTCTGCAAACTTTTCTGAATTGTTAGATTATTTACATCTTCCTCACACGGAAAAATATAAAGATTTTGCGAATTTTCCTCCACCTGATTTCTTTCATTATAAAAAAGTTTATTATATTACAACACGTTTCTCATACGGGTGTAGATACAACTGTTCATATTGTGGTTTAAAAAGTATTCATCCAAAATATATGTCAAAAAATATAGAACAATTTGTTAATGAAATAAAAATTCTGTATGAAAGAACCAAATGTCAAAATTTTGTCTTTTATGATGAGGAACTAATAGATAGTAAAAACATTAATAATGCTATCCAGCTTTTCTTAGAATTATCAAAATTAAACTTACCGATAAAGTTTTATACTCCAAATGGCATAAATCCTAAGTTCATAACAAAAGAAATTGCAACACTTATGTACCATCTTAATTTTGCTGATTTAAGATTAAGTGTAGAAACTATTTCTGATAAAGTTCATAACATTGTTGATAAAAAATTAGCATTAAAAGATTTTGAAACTGCGTTAGACAATCTCTTTTCTGCAGGATTTAAATCCCATCAGATTTCTGTTTATATTCTTTTAGGTTTACCTACAGAAACTATTGAAGATATTTATAAAACTGTTGAATTTATTTCAAACTATAAAATAAGGATACGGTTATGTGAACTTGCTGTTGTACCTCATGCAAAAATGTTTAGTCATATTCCAGATAGTATCGATCCTTTATTGCACAACAACACAATTTTTTTATTCAATGGTATACCTGGTATAATTAAGCCACTTTACAAGTTTGAAGAATTGCAACAATTAAAAAAATATGTTAATTACACCAACAAATTATATTTGACTAATAGTTATGTTTGATACACATGCACACATTTTTGATAAAAGACTGATAAACAACATTGATTTTTTACTTCAAAAAATAAGTGAGTTAAATTTCATTGGTGTAGTATGTATTTGTGAGACCGAACAAGATGTTAACTTCTTTTTAGATTATTATAAAAAATATAATTTCTTATATTGTAGTGTTGGTATACATCCGCATAATGCAAAAGAGTTTAGTTTAGAAAAACTACAAAATTTATTTTATAAACTTTACTTTACAAAGAAATTAGTAGCAATAGGTGAAACAGGGTTAGATTTTTATTACAATTTTTCTTCCGAAGAAGAACAGGTTCAATGTTTTTTATCACATATTGAATTTGCAAAACAATATTCATTACCACTTATAATTCATTCAAGGAATAGTGATAAAAAAATTTTTGATATTTTAAAATATAATAAAGTTGATAGTGGTGTTATACATTGTTTTAGTGGAGATTACATTTTTGCAAAGAAAATATTAGATTTAGGTTTATATTTAGGTTTCACAGGAGTTATTACATTTAAACAGAATAAAAATTATGAGGAACTAATCTCAAAATTACCACAAGATAGAATAGTAATAGAAACTGATACACCATATTTATCTCCTGAGCCATTAAGAGGGAAGACAAACACGCCGTTAAATTTAGTTTATATTTTACAAAAAATTTCACAAATTAAAAATATAAATTTAGAAGATTTAGAAAAAATTATTGATACTAATTCATTAAACTTGTTCAAGATAAGATTATGAAGAGGCGATTTTATTTTTTGTCAGGATTGATTTTATTTTGTACAACAATTATTTTTTTTAACAGAGTTGTTTTTTATGATTTAACATATTTTCAACGAGATCTTATGATACAGTTCAAACCGTGGAAAATTTTTATAAACAGACATTTAAGCCACCTTTTTCAACCAAATTCTATATATTTAGATTTTCTTCCGCTATGGAATTTTTACAATCATTGTGGTAGTCCTTTAATTGCAAATTTACAATCACAGATGTTTTACCCATTTAGTATTATATTTTATCTCGTAAAAGATTTTGTAGTTGCATACAAAATTTTTTTGGTTCTACATTTTTTCCTTTCATCATTTTTTATGTACATTTTGTTAAAAAGGAGGTTGAGTTTTGTTTCGTGTTTATGTGGGAGTATAATTTGGACATTCAATGGATATATGGTCAGCAGAACAGAGTTTTTAAGTGTTTTTTCAACAGTTATATGGTTACCATTAATAATTTATTTATTTTCTTTTATTTCAGACAAGTTTGAATTTAAAAAAATTCTCTTTGTGTCTTTAGTTATTGCGATACAATTTTTAGCGGGTCATGCTCAAATTTGGTTTTATTCAATGACATATTTATTCCTCTATTCAATTTACCAATCATATAAGTACAAATCTTGTTATCCCACTTTGAGTTGTTTATTGAGTATATTTTTAGCGATTTTAATTTCAGCGATACAGTTTTTGCCAACAATGGAATTTTTTTATTATTCAACCCGCTCTGGGAAAGGTATAAGAAATATTGCTGAATTTGGAATGAATTATAAAGATATTGTATTAGGTTCTCTTAAGTTTAAAGATTTGATAAATTTTTTTTATCCATTTAATTGGCAGTTCAATATCACTAAGTTTTATTCAACAAAAATCTTGGTACTTGCAAACTATTGGTGGTATACATTTTATATTGGTTTAGTTGCAGTATGTTTAGCAATTGTTGGATTTATTTATATTAAACAAATTAAAGAAAAGACTTTTTATATTCTTATAGTATTCCTTATTCTTTTTTATTCATTAGGAGAAAATTTTATAGGATTTAAATTTTTGTATAAGTTTATTCCATTCATACGTATTTTTCGTTATCCATCAAGTTCTATTTTTGTAACAATTTTTGTATTAAGTTTTTTTGCAAGTTGTGGTACAGAATTTATAGTTTCAGTAGTTAAAAAATACAAACTCTGCTATCGCTACTTAGTTGGTTTTATACCTTTAATTTGTTTTATTGAATTATATTTTTATTCTACTAAAATTAGCATTTTGTTACCTAAATCAATAATGGATGAAAAAACTGAGACAATAAAATTTTTGATGGAAGAAAATTCTCAAAATAAGTTTCCATATCGTTTTGCTTTAACACCAATAACACAAAATTTAGCAACAGCTGTTAAAGGTAAATCGTTATATATAGCTATCCGAAACTATAGAGATAGGTTATTTGGTAATATTAATTTAGAGTATTTGTTTTACAACTTTCGTGGACAGGATATAGAACTTAAAAATTATTACAAATTTTTAGATTTTGTTTATAGTTGTCCTTCATTAGATTCAGCAGTTCCATTTTTCTCAATCTCAAATGTGAAATATATAATTTCTGCTATCCCACAAAATACAAAATTGTTAAAACTTATAAAAGATGGGGAACTTAAAATTTACAAAAATCCGTTTGTCTTACCACCAGTATTTTTTGTTACACAAAAAATAGAAGAAACAGATTTAGACACTTCATTAAAATTAATGAAAGATTTAAAATTTAACCTTTTTAATACAGTTATATTACACTGTAAGGACACGAATAATTTAACTCAAAATAATCCTTTTGCTAACACAACAATAGAAGAGTTTTGTTATTATAACAACAAAAT
>CAZFSG010000013.1:11010-30020 GCA_964521665.1 uncultured Elusimicrobia bacterium | reverse complement strand
ACGAATTTTTTCCTGTTAACGCAGTTATTGTATTTTCTTCAATAGTAATTTCAGCGTTAGAAAAAACTGTTAGTTTACCAAAATTTTTAGATAATGATGACACAATAATACATTTGTTTTTCATATATCATATATATTGATTTTTATAAAAATTTATTATATTTTTAAAGAGCGAATTAAAAATGGTTTTTTTTGATGAACAAATTATTATTTGTTATAGAGATTTAGTGGTTACAGGTTTTAGCCTACGTAATTAATTTCACTAAAAAGAATTTTATTTTTTGATTTTTTTTGTCTATAGTTTTCATAAATAGCGTAAAAGAAGTTAACAGTACTAAAAGTAAAGGAGGTTAAGAAACAATGAAAAAACTAATAACAATGATATGTATAATATCAATATTATTTTTAACAAGTTGTTATACAGTAAGAGTATTATCTGATGTAGACAGACCTATAACACTTGCTTCACAGACTGAATCTTTACCGTTTAAAACACAATACAGAGTATGGTATGTTTTATGGGGATTAGTACCAATAAGTGATAACACTATAAATAAGATATTAAGAGAGACAAAAGTTCAAAAAGTAAGAGTTACTACAAAGAGAACTATTGTTGATTATTTAATTACTGCAGTTTTGAATGTTGTTATACCAACTACAATTGCTACATGGACAGTAGAAATTGAAGGTGCTGAATAAAAATTTAAATTAGAATTAATAAAATCATTGAAATAAGACTTAAAACACTGCTAAATATAAATGTTGCATAAGGACCAATTTTGTCCCAAAGTATTCCACCAATAAAACTTGCTGGGAATAACATCAAACCTACAAGTGTATATTGTAACCCTAATACAGAAGCTTTATATTCTTGTGGTGAAATTTCGGCAAGAAATGCTTTTTCTTGTCCTTCAACAAGACCCATATATAAACCATAAATTATAAACAAAACCCAGATAAGATTTGCTGTGTTTTGGTTTAATAAAGCAAAAAATAAGTAAACTATACTGTATATTAAATAGCCAACACTTATTATTATTTTTTTACCAAATTTATCCGCTACAATTCCTGCTGGGTAAGAAAAAATTGTGTAAGAAATGTTGTAAACTAAATACAAAAATATTGTTGAAAGATAATTGAAACCTAAATTTTTTGCACGAAGTAATAAAAACTGGTTTGAAGAATTTCCTAATGCAAACAGTGTCGATATTAAAATATAAACTTTTGCTTTATATGGTATATTTTTGAATTCTTTTAAACTAAACTTTATTTTTTTTGTTTCTACTTTTTGTATCTGTTTTTCTTTTACTAAAAATAAAAATCCTACTGCTAATACTGCTGGGGCAACTGAATAAAGGAATACAGCTTTAAATGGAATGTTATCTTTTGAATACAAAAATAAGAAATAAACTATAATTACACCTAAAACTGCACCAAAAGTGTCCATTGCACGATGTAAACCAAAAACTTTACCTTTTTTTTCATCAGTCGTAGATTCTGAAATTAACGCATCTCTTGGTGCTGTTCTTATACCTTTACCAACTCTGTCAACAAATCTTGCCAACAATACAAAAACCCAACTTGTACTTAGATATAAAAGTATTTTGCCAAATGCTGAAGATGAATAACCAAATATAACAAATGGTTTCCTTTTTTTTAATTTATCTGATAATCCGCCAGAAAAAACTCTAAGTAAATTTGCTACACTTTCTGCTATACCTTCAATAATTCCTATGATTGTATATGGTGTGTTTAACGATGCAAGATAAAGACCTAATATAGGATACACCATTTCAGAAGAAACATCTGTTAATAAACTTGTAAATCCTAACAAAATTATATTTTTCATTATATCACTCCATTTTCAAAAATAATAATTTATTCTAAACAAATACAAATAATTATGTGGTAAAAAATAAAACTCGTCCTTTTTAGTAGAACCACTTGAGTTTTTTATAAATTCTATTGATAAAGAAATATTTTCAAATCGTTCAAAAGAAATTTTTGGATATAAAAACATACCAAAACTTTCTATGTTTGTCAATAAGCTTAAACTAAAATAAATATCGTATAAAACTTCGTAGTTAAAACTTAAAAACAAATAATTTTTTGAGAAATATCCTGGGATAAACAATCCTGAATGTCTGACATAATCATCAGAAGATTTTATTGTTTCATAAAATTCTTCTACTTTTTTATTATCATAGCCAAGTTCGTTATAAAAATACTCTGCTAATAAAAAACTTTTTTGTGAAACTCTTTTGTTAAAATTTATCAAAACTTGACAGAAGTTTTTGTCTTTGTTTAAATTCAGTGCATATTCTGCTGCTAATATAAATCCTTTTAAATCGTACGAAGTATAGATTCCAATTAAATGATTATTAAAATCTTTTTTGTTATAACTGTAAACACATCCAAGTTCTAAGTTGTCAAAAATTAAACTATATGTTTGAAAACCAAATTTTGAGTTAGATAAATCAGAAGAAAAAACATCTGTTGTTAAAACAACACAAAATGATAGATTTGAAGGAAAGTTTAGAAATTTTGTTAAATCAAAGTTTGTCTTTATACCATCAACACCAAAGTTATATTTTGTAGGGTTGTAAACATCTTTTGGTTTATCAATATTGTTTACAGCACTCCATAAATATCCAACACCAAAATCTATTCTTTGTCTACCAAGTTTTAAATAAAAAAATTCTTTAGGATTTATTAAAACATATGCCTGGTCTAAGTTGTTAGTGTAGATATCATTAACAAAATCATATCGTATTCTGTTTTCAATAACCAACTTGTTTTGTTTATTTTCATTTAACAAAATTTTTAATTCGTTATATCCATAGAATTTTTGTAGTTCTATACCTTCAAAAAAGTTTCTTTTGTTATAATTAACCTCTGCAAAAAGAGTTTCAAACTCGCCTTTGAATTCAATACAATATAAGTTTGTAATCAAAAATATTAAAAACAAAATTATCTTTTTCATTCTATTTTGTCTATTTTACCATCTATTAAATAAACCTTTTTTTCTAAAAAGTTTAACAATCTTGGATCATGTGTTGAGATAACAAATGTTGTATTAAACTTTTCATCCATGTATTTCATAAGTTCGATAATTTTGGAACCTGTTTCTGAATCAAGATTTGCAGTTGGTTCATCTGCTAAAACAATCTTTGGGTTTTTAACTAAAGCACGAGCTATTGCTACACGTTGTCTTTGTCCACCTGAGAGATCTTCTGGTTTTCTGAACGCTAAATCTTTTATTCCAACATTTTCTAACATTTCCATTACCATTTTGTATCTGTCTTCTTTATTTATTCCTAATGCTATAAGTGGTAGTTCTACATTTTCAAACACAGTAAGCACAGGTATAAGATTAAATGTTTGAAATATAAAACCTATTTTTTGTCTTCTTAAAAAAGTAAGTTGTTTTTCATTCATCTGAGTTATATCTTGTCCATCAATGTAAATTTTACCTTTTGTAGGAGCATCAATACAACCTATAAGATTTAATAGTGTAGTTTTACCTGAACCTGAAGGTCCTATTATACCAGTAAATTCTGCTTCTTTTATTTCTAAACTTACATCTTTTAAAGCAACAACTTCTGTTTTACCAAGTTGATAAATTTTTGTAAGATTTTTAATTGTTATCATAAACGGATTTTGCTTCCATTTTTTATTTTGCAACAACATATGGTGAAAAAATCGTATCTTTTATTTGTTTTTGTTGCAAGTTTTCTAAAACAACTTTTGTATAGTTTTTTTGGTTTAACATATCAATAACAACTATTATAGATGGCCTTATTTTTCCAGAAAAATTTTTTAGTTCAGAAAATTCTATTATTTTTATAAGATCGCCTGATAATGTATAAAGTCCTTCTTTAATTGGCAAAATATATTCTTTATCAACATCAACTATTACTTTTGGATAGGTAACATTTTTATTTGTTGCAGTAAGTTCTAATTTATAGTATTTTTCTGTTTCTTGTAAAACTTTTGCTATGTAATCATTTTTTAAATCAAAATCCATAAGGTCACGGTTTGAAAAAGATGTCCCCATAAAACTATCTTTTGCTGAAAGACGAAGCGGTTTTGAAACAGATGGGACAAATAACCACATGTTGTCTTTCACTAACAAAATTTTTTTACCTTTTTCTCTTTGTGGTTCTAAAAATTCCATAAGCGTACCTTTATCTTTTTTGTAATAAATCTTTGCTTTTAAAGTTTTATAAAGTCTTCCTTCTTTATAATCTAAAATAGATATCATCATTTCACCTTCGTCAAACATTAGGTTTTTATCCATTGTTTCCACAATTTCGTCAGCAGTAAGACAAAACAAGTTTGTTGAAAAAATGAATATTAATGATATTGTTAGAATTTTTTTCATAAAATCCCCTTGGAAAATTTTTTTATTTGTTCAGATTTTATCATGGTCCTATAGGTTCAATTCGTCCTTAAAGCGTCTGTGATAACAAGTTTTACTGCACGACGTGAAGGAAAAAATGTCCCTAAGTATGATGAAACTAAACCTAAAAATATACTTACAACAACATCGCTAAACATAGGTCTTGAAATTATTTTAAATATAGGTATGTTAATTACTTCACTCATACCAGTGTAGTCTATACCCCAGAAGTATAAATAAAAATTTGGTATTCCACCTAAAATTATTCCTAAAACACCACCTATTATTCCTATTGATAAACCTTCATATATAAAAAGTTTAAAAACTTCTGACTTATAAAACCCTAATGCACGAAGTGTGCCAATTTCTTTGGTTCTTTCATAAACATTCATATACATTGTTGCAACTATTGTAGAGATACTTATAAGTATCAATATGCCTAAAAATATTGCATAAAAAACACTATCTCCTTGCTCGTTCTCTAACAGTGCTTGACCATAATACTCCCAAGTTTTAATATCTAAGTTTTCATCTAAAATACTTCTTAAGTCTTTTTCTGTTTTTTTAACAACATACATATTTTTTAAAAACACGATTAACTTGTTTGCTGAGTCTTCAGTATCACATAATAAGTTTACATTGTATAATGTAGTAAAAATAGTATTTTTGTCAAGCTTATGAAAACCTGTTTCATAAATACCTACAACAGGTAAAGAAATAATATTTGGTGTATTATAAACTGTTTGTGCTTGCAAAAAACAAATATCACCAATTTTAAGATTAAAAAGTTCAGCAAGTTTTTTACCAATTATAACACCATCATTGTATTTTTCTAAGAACCTTCCTTGTTTTATACTTTGTGCAACAATATATGAATTTTTTTCATTTTCAGGTATACAACCAACAATAGTTATAGGCATTTTTTCTTTTGTATTACTGAAAAATCCAAATGTTATAATTCGTGGTAAAACTTCGACAACTTGTGGTAAAAATTTTATTTTTTGACAAATTTCAGAATAGTTTTTTATCAGATTTTTTTCTTTTATATAATCCTGATATTTTTTTTCATCAAAAAATTTTGAATGTATTTGTATATGTCCTGATTCATATTTTATAAACGCTTCACGCATCATATAAATATATGTTCCACGATAATATCCTAAAAAGAAAAACATAACACCAACTGAAAATGCTACACTTAAGATACTTAACATACTACGTCTTTTTTGCCTTGACAAATTTTTTATAGCAATTAATAAAAGTTTTAATTCTTTATGCATATCCCAATGCCTGCCTTATTGAAATTTTTCTTATAACAAACAAAGGATATATTGCTGAAAATACAGGTACTATTGAGGAAAACAAAAATGGTAAAATCAAATAATCAATTTTTAATGAAGTATAGATTCTATCTTCAGCAATAAAAGTAACTAAATTTTTTGAAGCTTCAGATATGGGGAAACCATATACTGAATAGTAATAAAGAATACCTGCACCTATTAAAATACCTATTGTTGCACCAATTAAACCAATAATTAGCATCTCTACTAAAATCATAGTATTAACTTCTTTTCTTGAAAAACCTAAAGATAGCAAACTTCCTATATCACGAATTCTATCTAACAGAGAGATTAACACAGTATTCATTATCCCAACCATCGCTATGACTAAAAATATAAGATATAAAACTAAATAAAAAATTTTGCCATATTCTACAGACAAAACCAATGCGCCTAATAGGTCTTTCCAACTTAAGTATTCAAGATTGTATTTTTCTAAAATACTTACAATTTTTTCTTTAAAACCAACTGCTTTGTTGAAGTTATCAAAAATTAGAGTAAGCTCAGTACACTCGTTTTCTTCAAACCCAAGTAGTTGTTTTATACTTTCTATATCTGCTAAACAAGTAAGTTCGTCTTTATCTTTATATCCTGTTTTGAAGATACCTATTATTGGAAGTTCAATTGCGTTAAATGAATCATATCTGTCTGAAGAAAACAAAACAAGTGTATCACCTATTTTACAATTCAACTGTTGTGCAGTATAAGAACTTATCAATATACCTTTGTGTTTGTTTGACAAAAAGTATCTTCCTGAGACAATTTTTTTGCTGTATACTTTAAAAGAGGTAAACTCTTGTTGAGTTTCTTCATCATATGGCTGTATACCTAAACAATAAAGGTTTAATGATTCTTCATCTTTTACTATAGAAACAGCTGATTTTATTACAGGCGAGATCTTTATTGTTGGTTCTACTGATTTTATTTCTTTTATTATCTGTTTATAATTTTTTATTAAGAGTTCAAACGAAGATATCTCTTGTTTTTTGTAATAACCATTATGATAAATTTTAGCATGGTCAGTTTCTTTCAAAATATCATTTGTATATTTTTCAAAAAGGCCAGCAATGAACCCTGCAAGAAAACTTAAAACTAACGCACCTAATGCTGTAATAATTATAAGTTGTATTGATTTACGTTTGTATTTTAAAACATTCCTTAATGCAAGTTTGAAATAAAATAAAAATTTCATAAGCTTTTATATCATCTCAGAGATACAATCAACATGGAATTCATAAAGATATTGTTAAACTCAAAACTAACTTGAGTTTTAACTTTACATTGTTTTCAATTTAATTACAATATTTTCAATTTTATTACAATATAGGTTTTTATAAAAAACATTGAATTTAGTTTAATTTTATTGTAGTTTATTGAATATGAAAAGAAAAGCAAAATTTGCTGGTAGCTGGTATCCAGATAGTATTAAGGAAGCAAAGAAATACTTGTTTGATATACCTGAAGATAAAAAGATTGATGTTATAAGTTGTATTTGTCCACATGCAGGATGGATGTATTCTGGCAAAGTTGCAGGCGAAGTATATTCTTTAATAAAACCAGCTGATGTATATATACTTGTAGGACCTAATCACACAGGGTTTGGTGAAAATGTGGCAATATATCCTGAAGGTAGTTGGGAGACACCTTTTGGTGAATTAAAAATTAATTCAGAACTTGTTGAACTTATAACAAAAAATTCTGAGTTTGTAATAAAGGATACAAAAGCACATCTAAATGAACATTCGTTAGAAATACAGATCCCTTTTTTACAATTGATTACAAAAAAAGATTTTAGTATTGTTGCGATAACTGTTCGTGTTGAAGATTATCAGATGTGTCAAGATTTAGGTTCTGCGATTTCGTCTGCTGTAAAAGAGTACATTAAAAAAAATTCTGGACAAAAAGTTGTGTTGATTGCATCAACTGATATGACACATTATGAACCACAAAGTTATGCTTATAAACTTGATTCTTTAGCAATAGAACAGATTTTAAGTTTGTCACCAAAGAAGTTGTTTGATACAGTTATATCTTATGGTATAAGTATGTGTGGAGTTTATCCTACTGTAAGTGTGTTGATATCAAGTATTTTGTTGGGAGCAAAAAATGCTAAGTTGATAAAATATCAAACAAGTGGTGATGTAACAGGTGAATATGATGCTGTTGTAGGCTATGCAGGTATCGTAGTGTATTAAAAAATTATTGTCAACCATATAAAGTTGATTGTCTTTTAGGTGGAAACATTATCAAGTGTATCTTTTGCAATCTTTTGTGACGAGATTATTAAATTTTTGGTAAACTGATGAAAGATTTTAATAATATTAATCGTGTGATAATTATAGTTTTGGATGGATTTGGAGTTGGTGCATTACCAGATGCAAAAGATTACAATGATGAAACTGCAAATACTTTAACACATATTTATCAGACAGTCTCAGATTTTGATTTACCAAATTTAGCAAAATTGGGATTGTATAATTTAATAGAAAATTATAGAGGTGAAAAGTACGATGATGTTATTGGTTGTTGGGGGAAAATGGCTGAACTATCAAAAGGTAAAGATACTACGACTGGCCATTGGGAAATAGCAGGTCTTATATTAGAAAGACCTTTCCCTACATATCCAAATGGTTTTCCAAAAGAAATTATTGAAGAGTTTGAAAAGAGAATTGGTAGAAAAACAATTGGAAATTTTCCTTGTTCAGGTACTGAAATTTTAAAAATTTTAGGTGAACAACATTTAAAAACAGGTTATCCTATAGTTTATACTTCTGCTGATAGTGTATTTCAGATTGCTGCACATGAAGAAGTCATACCTTTAGATGAACTTTATAGATATTGTGAGATAGCAAGAGAAATGTTAGGTAAACCTCCATTTGAACAACATAATGTTGCAAGAGTTATCGCAAGACCATTTATTGGAACAAATAAAGAAAATTTTAGACGTACTGAGAATCGTCGTGATTTCAGTATTAAACCTTTTTCAAAAACATTACTTGATTATATAAAAGATGCTGGTGGCAGAGTTTTTGGAGTAGGTAAAATAGAAGATATTTTTGCACAACAAGGATTAACAGATATAATTCATTCAAAAAATAATATTGAAAGTATTGAAGCAACAATTGAAGTTATCAAAAACAACTTTGAAACTTTTAGTTTAGTTTTTAGTAATCTTGTAGATTTTGACACACTTTGGGGACACAGAAGATTAGTTAAGGAGTATTATGAAGGATTAAAATACTTTGATACAAAACTTGCTGAAATTGTTGCTTTACTTGATGAAAAAGATTTGTTGATAATCACATCAGATCATGGTAATGATCCAACATATACTGTTCACACAGATCATACAAGGGAATATGTTCCATTACTTGTTTATTCTAAGAACAAACTTTTTTTCCCAAACAAAAATTTAGGTATAAGAAAAACTTTTGCTGATATTGCAAAAACAGTTGATAAATTGTTTAGTTTAAACAAGATACAAATTGGAGAAAGTTTTCTATGAAAAAGGCGTTAATAACAGGGATAACAGGACAAGATGGTTCATATTTAGCAGAATTGTTGTTAGAAAAAGGATACGAAGTTTATGGAATGGTGAGAAGAAAAAGTATAGAAGATTTTTCTCGTGTTGAACATATAAAGGATAAAATAAATTTTGTCAGTGGTGATTTAACAGACCAAAGTTCACTTGATGATATCATACGAACAATAAAACCTGATGAAGTATATAACCTTGCTGCACAATCATTCGTTCCTACATCGTTTATACAGCCAGTTTTAACTGCAGAAGTTACAGCATTAGGTGTGCTAAAAATTTTAGAATCAATAAGAAGATTTTATCCACAAGCAAAGTTTTATCAAGCATCGTCATCAGAAATGTTTGGTAAAGTAAAAGAGATACCACAAAAAGAAACAACACCGTTTCATCCAAGAAGTCCATACGGTGTTGCAAAAGTATACGGACATTATATCACTGTGAATTATAGAGAAAGTTACGGAATATTTGCTTGTAGTGGAATATGTTTTAATCATGAATCACCACGGCGTGGGTTAGAATTTGTTACAAGAAAAATTACATATGGTTTAGCAAATATTTTGGCAGGAAAACAGAAAACAATAAAACTTGGTAATTTAGAAGCGTCACGAGATTGGGGTTATGCAAAGGATTATGTTGAAGCGATGTGGCTTATGTTACAACAAGATCAACCTGATGACTATGTTATTGCAACAGGTGAAACACATACTGTAAGAGAATTTGTTGAAAAAGCATTTAAATTTGTTGGTGTAACAATTTGTTGGGAAGGAAAAAATGAAAATACTAAAGGAATTATTGAAAAAATTGATAAAAATAATATAAACAAAAATTTAAAACCTGGCGACGTTGTTGTTGAAGTAGACAAAAATTTATATCGTCCAGCAGAAGTTGATTTACTTGTTGGCGATGCTACAAAAGCAAAAAATGTTTTAGAGTGGGCACCAAAAACAACTTTTGAAGAATTAGTTGAAATTATGGTGAAGGCAGATTTAAAAAATGTGGGGTTAATATGAGCTGGAAAGAAGAATTTAGTAGTAGAGAATTGTATTGGCAAAAATTTTGGGAAGAACAAAATTTGTTTGAATTTAAGAAAAATAAAGAATTAAAAAAGTTTTATTGTCTTGTGATGTTTCCTTATCCTTCGGGTAAGATTCATATGGGACATGTAAGAAATTATGTTATTGGTGATGTTATTGCAAATTATAAAAGAATGCAAGGATACAATGTTTTTCATCCGATAGGTTGGGATGCGTTTGGCCTACCAGCGGAAAATGCTGCTATAAAACATAATGTACATCCTGAGAAATGGACGAAAGAAAATATTGAAAATATGAAAAAACAGTTAAAACGTCTCGGAATAAGTTATAATTGGGATGCGGAACTTGCTACTTGTAATCCTGAATATTATAAATGGAACCAATGGTTTTTTATAAAGATGTACGAAAAAGGGCTTGTTTACAGAAAAAAAGCAGTTGTTAATTGGTGTCCAAAATGTGCTACTGTTTTAGCTAATGAACAGGTTCAACAAGGGACATGTTGGCGTTGTGACAGTGTTGTTGAACAAAAAGAGTTAGAACAATGGTTTATAAAAATTACGGAGTATGCTGAAAGATTGCTTGAAGATCATGAATTACTAAAAGATGGTTGGCCACAAGAAGTTTTAACGATGCAGAAAAACTGGATCGGTAAATCAGAAGGTACAGAAATTATTTTTGATATTCTTGATTGTCAATACAATCAATTAGTTGTATTTACAACACGAGCAGATACATTATTCGGTGCAACATTTGTTGCAGTAGCTCCAGAACACGAATTTTCTAAATTAGTTGCTGAAAAAAATTCTAATGTTGCAGAATATTTAAATACTGTATTTAAAAAATCTTTGCAAGAAAGAAAACTTGCAAAAGAGAAATCAGGTGTTTTTAGCGGATATTACGCAATAAATCCTGTAAATAACGAAAAAATACCAATATATATAGCAGAATATGTTTTAATGGAATATGGGACTGGAGCGATAATGTGTGTTCCTGCTCATGACCAACGAGATTTTGAATTTGCAAAAAAATATAATCTCCCAATAAAAGAGGTTATAAAACCATATGCTGCTCAGACAACTTTGCCTGATGCTGCGTTTGAAGAAGACGGTATATTAGTTAATTCAGGAAGTTTTTCTGGTATTACTTCTTCTGAGGGCAGAAAAAAAATTACCGAGTATTTACAATCAATTAACAAAGGTAAAGCAAAAGTGTATTACAAACTTAAAGATTGGTTAATTTCAAGACAAAGATATTGGGGTACACCAATACCTATAATATACTGTGAAAAATGCGGAATTTTACCTGTACCAGAAGAAGAACTGCCTGTAATATTACCTAAAAATGTAAACATCACAGGTGTTGGTCAGTCACCACTAAGTTATGTTGAAGAATGGGTTAATACAAAATGTCACAAATGTGGCGGTAAAGCAAAAAGAGAAACCGATACAATGGACACCTTCGTAGATTCTTCTTGGTATTATGCACGATATTGTGATCCACATAATGATAAATTACCATTTGATACAAATATTACTGATTATATGCTGCCTGTTGATCAATATATTGGCGGTATTGAACACGCTTGTATGCATCTTATTTATTCACGCTTTTGGCATAAATTTATGTATGATTTAGGTTTAGTAAAAACAAAAGAACCGTTTATGAGATTATTAACACAAGGAATGGTAACATTAGGCGGTTCTGCTATGTCAAAATCAAAAGGTAATATTGTTGAACCTGACGAAATTGTATCAAAATATGGTGCTGATACCACAAGGTTGTTTATACTATTTGCAGCACCGCCACAGAAACAACTTGAATGGTCTGACAAAGGTGTAGAAGGATGTTTTAGATTCTTACTACGTGTTGAAAAATTAGTGGAAACAATATTGAACAAGAAGGACATTGACTGTTCTGATATAAATTATGAAAAAGAAAAAAAACATCTATTGTCTGAATATCATAAGTTATTAAAAGGTATTACTTTAGATATTGAAAAAGAATATCAGTTTAATACAGCAATCGCTAAAACTATGGAAATTACTAATTTGTTGAACTCATACAAATTTTTAGGTGATGATGTATCAAAAGAAATAATAAAAGAGTTGATAATAATTTTATCATTGTTTGTTCCACATTTTGCTGAAGAATTATGGAGTAGGTTAGGATATAAAAATTCTGTAAGATTATGTAAATTTCCACAATATGACGAAAATTTAATTCAACAAGATTTTGTTGAGATACCAGTCCAACTTAATGGTAAATTAAAAACTACAGTTGTTGTTAAAACAGATATTTCTGAAGAAGAATTGAAGGATATAATTTTAAAAAATGAGAAAATTGCAAAACTGATACAAAATAGTAAAATTAAGAAATGGATAATTTTATCTAATAAGTTGGTTAACATTGTTGTAGAATAATTTTTGTTTAAAAAAATATGAAATGTCCTTTTTGTGGTCATCCTGATACTAATGTTGTTGATACAAGAGTTATAAAAGATGCATCTATAATTAGAAGAAGAAGATATTGTCAAAATTGTAAACACAAGTTTACAACATATGAACGTGTTGAAGAACCTACATTAATGGTTATAAAATCTGATGGTAGAAGAGAACCTTTTAATATTAATAAACTTCGTGAAGGTATTCTAAGAGCAGTTGAAAAACGACCTGTGAGTAGTGAAGATGTTGAACGAATTATTTCTGAGGTACAACAGGATTTGTCTAAAAAGTTTGTTTTAGAAGTTCCCAGTTCGCTTATAGGTAAACTTGTGCTTGAAAAATTGTTCTCATTGGATCCTGTAGCATATGTTAGATTTGCCTCTGTGTATTATCAGTATGACAGTATAGATAAATTTTTGTCTGAGTTAAGGAAATTAAAAAGAAAATATATTATGAATAAGAAAAAAGCGAGCAGAAATCTATGAATAACGAAATTGTTGAAACTTTATACGAAGAAATAAAATCCGCTGGGTATAGTTTAGAAGAAATTGTTTCAGGTGATATTATACCTACAGATGATATAAAACGAAAAGTTGAACAACTTGTTTCTTTAGATAAAAATTTTTATTCAAATTTACTTCATCAAATTGTTTCTGAAGATTTTAGTGAAGAAGAAGCAAAAAAGTTGTGGTTTGAAATTATAGACCATAAATGGAAGATTTCACAACAACTTGGTCGGAATGTTGGTATCAGAGTTGCAACATTAGATTATCTTGAGAATATAAAAAAAATAATTAAGTTACCTAAAATTATTGAAGAAGATGAGTTTATAAAAACAGTAAGACTTGCAACAATAGATGTTTTAACTGGGGTTTATAACAGAATTTATTTGTTCAATATTGTTAGACAGAAAATAAAACAGAAACAACAGTTTTCGTTTGCATTGCTTGATTTAGATGGATTTAAAAAGTATAATGATAAAGAAGGGCATCAGGCTGGCGATGTTATTTTGCAAGAGTTTGCTGCAACATTAAAGTTAAAATTTAACGATGAAGAAAAATATTTAATTGGCCGGTATGGTGGTGATGAATTTATTGTTGTTTTGTTTAATATTGGCAAAAGACAGGCACAACAAATACTTGATGAGTTTCGTCAAGAAGTAGAAAGACAGTTTGCTTCTGTAGGTATTACAGTAAGTATAGGAGTTTGTGAGTATAGTAATTCTGATGATACTGATGCAAAAGATTTAGATGAACTTATTGAAAAAACAGATGAGCTTTTGTATAGAGTAAAAGAATTTGGTGGGAACCATGTGTTTAGGTTTAGAACAATTTTTTTTAATTATGTCCCCGAAAATAATTATAAACCGAAAGAAGTGGCAGTAGTAGGAGATTTTAACAACTGGGACAGAAAAAAAGGTTTAATGCAGTATTTACCACAAGAAAATAGGTGGTTTAAAAAGATGTTAATAAAACCTGGTACTTATAGATATAAATTTCTAATTGATACAAACATTTGGATAGCAGATAAAACAGCAAAATATTTTGCAGACGATGGTTTTGGTGGTCAATGTTCTGTAATTGTTGTTTATGAAAAATAAAATAAGGAGGGTAATAATATGCCAACAGGAATAACCATATTATTGTTTATATTAGCTATAGTTTATTTATTTAGTGCAGTAAAAATTGTTCGTCAATATGAACGTGGTCTTATTGAAACACTTGGTAAATATACACGAACAGTAGAGCCAGGACTTGTTGTGATTTTTCCACCGATACAAAGAATTCGTATTGTAGATATGAGAGAACAAGTTATTGATGTACCTCCACAAGATGTTATTACAAAAGATAATGTAGTAGTAACAGTAGATGCGGTGATATATTTTCAAGTTACTGATCCTGTGAAAGTTGTATATGAGGTTTCAAACTTTTCTTTAGCAGCATTAAAACTTGCTCAAACAAACTTAAGAAATGTAATAGGAGATCTTGAACTTGACCAAACACTTACTTCAAGAGAAAAAATTAATTATCAGTTGCGACAAGTTTTAGATGAAGCAACGGATAAATGGGGTGTGAAAATAACTCGTGTTGAAATACAAAAAATTGAGCCACCAAAAGATATTACTGACGCTATGAGCAAACAAATGAAAGCAGAACGTGAGAAACGTGCAATGATACTTGAAGCTGAAGGGATAAGACAATCAGCTATACTTAAAGCAGAAGGGGAAAAACAAGCAGCAATACTTTCTGCCGAAGGTAAAGCAGAAGCAATTAGAAAAGTTGCTGAGGCTGAAAAATATCAGATTGAGATAATTTTTGATGCGATACATAAAGGAAGACCTACAAATGATTTAATAGCGATTAAATATCTTGAAACATTACAAAAAATTGCTGACGGTAAAGCAACAAAAATTTTTATACCTATTGAAGCAACGGGTGTGCTATCATCAATTGCTGGGATTAAAGAACTTTTTAGTGAATCAAAAGAAGAAAAAGAAAGTAAATTATAATTTGGTAACCGCGGACTTTATCCTGCGTAATAATTGCAATAACATGGTTATTGCAGTCTAAAAAATTTTGTATTCGCTGATTTTAATCAGCGCTTGTATAAGGCGCTGATGCAAAATCAAAGAACTGCAACAACATGGTTGTTGCAGTCCAAAAGGTAAGGTTAATTTTTGGTATCCGCAGGCTTCAGCCTGCGTTTTTAACGCAACCTAAAGGTTGTGGTTACCGATAGATTATGAATTGTTAAGTATTTGTGGTCGCAGACTTTAATCTGCGTAATTAATTTTGCCGAAAAAGATTTCATTTTTGTTTTTTATCTACAAAATCTTAAAGAAAGGAGAAACGGATTATGGAAATAATAAAACAAATATCAAATGCAATAGAGTATAAAGATGGAGAAGTAAAAATTAAAAATTTAGATATTCTTAGAAATGAAGTAATAGATAAACTTGTTTGGAATGCAGTATTTGGTGATGAAGAAGAAAAAAAGTTTTGTAAAAAACTTATATATTTAATTGCACAACAAATGAATATAATTCCCTCAAGTATTTATGATTTGTATATTGCAATTGGTAAAGGTGAAGTTGGTGGGTTTACTGTTCCTGCAATAAACATTCGTGGTATGGCATATGATACTGCAAAAGCAGTATTTCGTGCTGCAAAAAAATTAAATGTAGGTGCGTTAATATTAGAAATTGCACGTTCTGAGATGGGATATACAAACCAACCACCTGATGAATATACCGCAGTAGTTTTATCTGCAGCAATAAAAGAAGGTTGGGATTTGCCTGTGTTTATACAAGGAGATCATTTCCAAGTTAATGCAAAAAAGTATAAACAAGATCCACAAAAAGAAATAGATTCAATAAAACAATTAATAAAAAGTTCTATAGATGCTGGATTTTTTAACATAGATCTTGATACTTCAACATTAGTTGATGAATCAAAACCGACATTAGATGAACAACAAAAAGATAATTACACAATTGCTGCAGAATTAACAAAATATGTTAGAGAAATACAACCACAAGGTATTGAAGTTAACCTTGGTGGCGAAATTGGAGAAATTGGCTCTAAAAATTCTACTGAAGAAGAACTTGTAGCATATATGGAAGGATATCTTAAACTTTTGCCGTCAAATATGAAAGGTATAACAAAACTTGCTATTCAAACAGGAACAACTCATGGTGGTATTCCACTTCCAGATGGTACAATTGCAAAAGTAAAGTTGGATTTTGATACAATTGAAAAATTAACAAAAGTTGCAAAAGAAAAGTACAAACTTGCAGGTTGTGTTCAACATGGTGCTTCAACTCTACCTGCAGAACTTTTTGATAAGTTTCCAAAAGTTGGTACTTTAGAAATACATCTTGCAACTGAATTCCAAAACATGATTTATGACAATCCATTATTCCCTCAAGATTTGAAAAAACAAATTTATAGTTGGCTTTTAGAAAATTGTAAGGATGAAAAAAAGCCTGAGGATACTGAACAACAGTTTATATATAAAACAAGGAAAAAAGCATTAGGTCAGTTTAAAAAAGAATTATGGAGTTTACCAAATGAAGTAAAAGAATCTATATCTTTAGAATTGCAGAAAAAATTTGAATTTTTGTTTGATAAACTCAATGTAAAAGACACAAAAGATGTTGTTAAAAAATATACAAAAGTTGTGAAAGTTAAATTTGGGGAAACAGAGAGTCTAAAAGGTGAAAAGTTTGAAGGAGCGGATTAAAAAAGTTTGCTATGTTTGAAGATTTTGCAAAACTAATAATTTTTTTTGGTTTAATTTTAATTGTTTTAGGTATATTATTTCTTGTAATTTCAAAACTTCCATATTTAGGTAACTTAGGAAGGTTACCCGGCGATATTTATATTAAAAAAGGTAATTTTATTTTTTACTTTCCTATTGTTACATCGATATTATTGAGTATTTTTCTTACGATAATAATAAATCTCATCTTTCGAAAAAAATGAACTTGTCAAAAAAATTTTTATTTTTTCTATCCATTTTTTTGTTTCAATTTTTATTTTCTACGACATATTTTATAAGGGTTGGTATCAAAAGTAACATAAAAAGTTTTTATTTATCTCCGTATAGAAAAAATAAAATTTTGTTCCAACATAAAACTAAAGAAGTTAATGTATTAAAAGTTAATCAAAAAACAATTTGTGTTTTTATTAAACCGGATAAAATTAAAATTTTGAACAAAATTTATAAATTACCAATAAGGTTATATTCTGAAGGAAAACTTAAGATTAATGATGGTGTTTATGCTGGTGAAATAGAAGTGTTTTCAAAAGATGGGAAAACAATTAATTTAGTAAATATTCTTAATATTGAATCATATTTATATGGTGTTGTTCCGTATGAAATAGAACCTATGTGGACTGACGAAATGTTAAAAATACAGTCAATTATTGCAAGAACTTATACTATAGTAAATCTTAACAGACACAGAGAAGATGGGTTTGATGTTTGTTCTACAGTTCATTGTCAAGTGTATAAAGGAATAAATGAAAATATGGAGTTAAGAATAAAAAAAGCAGTCGATTCTACAAAAGGTCTTGTTGTTGTAGATAAAAAAAATGAACAACCTATCCAAACTTACTATCATGCAGTATGTGGTGGTGCAACAGAAAATGTTACAGAAGTATGGCCTGGACTGCCATATAATATAAAAGCTCTTTCGGGTGTAAAATGTGATTTTTGTAAGAATTCGCCATATTACAGTTGGAGACAAAGTTTTAGTTTAAACGAATTTATATTAAAGTTAAAAAATAATGGAGATGATGTTGGAAACAAAATAAAGAATATTGATATTCTCTCTAAAACAGAACATGGAAGAATAAAGAATCTACAAATTTTAGGTAATAAAAATAAAATAGAAGTATCAGGTGAAAATTTAAGAAGAATTTTGGGATATAATAAAATAAGAAGTACAAAAATTTATAAGATTGAGATTAAAGATAACAAAATCATTTTTTATGGTAAAGGGTGGGGACACGGAGTTGGGTTGTGTCAATGGGGAGCAAACGAGTTGACAAAACAAGGTAAAAAATTTAAAGAAGTTATAGAGTATTATTACCCAAAAACAAAAATAAAAAAATTGTATTAGTATTTTATTTGTAACGGTTTTATTTATCAAATAATTACATAGGATGATTTGTGTTTTTGGATAGTAATTATGAACGAAGAATACCTTTTAGATTTATATAATTTTGAATTACCAAAACAACTTATTGCACAACTACCTTCACAAAAACGTCCTGAATCACGACTTTTTTATTATGAACGAAAAACTGATAAAATCTATCATTTAAAATTTAAAGATATTATAAATATTTTTGATGAACAATTTTGTATAGTTTTAAATAATACAAAAGTTGAGAACAGAAAAATTGAATGTAGGAAACCTACTGGTGGTAGTGTTTATATTTTGGTTACAGAATATAAAGATGGTGTAATTAAGTTTATACCATATAAAAAATTTAATTCTAAAAAGTTGGTCTTACCTAATAATATTGAAATTGAAATTGTGGATAAAAAGTTTGAAACAAATGAATTTGTAGCTAAAGGCAATTTTTATAACCAAGATATTAAAGAGATAATAAACAATTTTGGTCTCCCTCCCTTACCACCATATATCAAAAGAAAAAAAGATGATGAAAGAACAAAAATTGATTTTGAAAGATATCAAACAATATATGCACAGAAAAATGGTTCTATAGCAGCACCTACTGCTGG
>CAZFSG010000013.1:8458-10910 GCA_964521665.1 uncultured Elusimicrobia bacterium | reverse complement strand
GATATTTATATTTATCCGGGATACAATTTTAAAATTGTATCAGGAATAATTACTAACTTTCATTTGCCAAAATCTACTAACTTACTTTTAGTATCAGCATTTGTTGGTAGAGAAAAACTTTTAGAACTATACAAAATTGCTATTGAAAACAAATATAGATTTTATTCTTATGGTGATGCAATGTTAATACTATGAAATACTTTGATATAATATTTACAAATAAAGATGTTTTAGTATATATTCAACAAGCAGATAAGAATTTTAAAGCGTTAGGATATACAGAACAAGGGATTACTCATGCTAAACGTTCAGCATTTTTAGTAGAAAAAATATTATCAAGTTTAAATTATTCAGAAGAAGATATAGATATAGGTAAATCAGCAGGATTTCTTCATGATATTGGTTGTTGTATTGCATATAAAGACCATGCTCACACAGGTGCTGTGTTAGTAAATAAAATATTGCAAAAACTTTCTATTCCACAGAAAGAAATTTTTAAAATTGTAAATATTATTGGTGCTCATGAAGATATTGATTTATTACCCATTTCAGATATTGCAGCAGTTGTAATGGTTGCTGACAAAACAGATGTAAGAAGAGAACGTGTTATAAAAACAGATTTCAAACTTTTTGACAAACACGATAAAGTTCATTATGCTGTTGTAAAAAATGATTTAGAAGTTTTCCCAAATCAAAGAAAAATTATTTTAAAACTTCAAATAGATGACAATATCTGTAGTGTTTTGGAATACTTTGAACTTTTTATGTCAAGGATAGAATTTTGTAAAAAAGCTGTTAGTAAACTTGGGCTAACTTTTGAGTTTTATATAAACGAAGTTAGATATTTGTGAGATTATGAAAAGTTTTGAAGTAATAAAAAAAGATAAAAATTCAAAAGCAAGAATTGGTATTTTAAAAACAAAATCTGGTGATGTTTTGACACCTTTGTTTTTACCAGTGGCTACCTTAGGTGTTGTAAAAACATTAAGTTATAGAGAACTTAACGAAATAGGTGTAGAAGCGTTTATTACTAATACATACCATTTATATTTTCGTCCTGGGGAAGAGGTATTAAAAAAATTTGGTGGTTTACATAAATTTATAAATTGGCAAAAAGTTATATTCACAGATTCTGGTGGGTTCCAAGTATACAGCTTGAGAGATTTAAGAAAAGTTTCAAAAGAAGGTGTGGAATTTAAGTCGCATATTGATGGTTCAACACATTTCTTTACACCACAAAAAGTAATTGAATTACAAAAAGTTATAGGTTCTGATGTCGTTTTACCTTTAGATGAATGTGTCGAATATCCAACAGAATATGAAAAAGTAAAAAGTTCTGTTGAACTGACAACTTTTTGGGCAAAACAATCTAAAGAAAAGTTTTTAGAAGAGCATAGTGAGCAATTGTTGTTTGGTATTATTCAAGGTTCTGTTTTCAAAGACTTAAGAAAAAGATCTGCTGAAGAAATTTTAGACATTGGTTTTGACGGCTACGCAATAGGCGGTGTTGCAGTTGGTGAACCAAAAGAATTAATGTATGAAATTTTAACTTTTTTAGCAGAGATTTTGCCTGAGGATGTTCCTAAATATGTAATGGGAGTTGGAGAAATTGAAGATATTTGGGAAGTTGTTGGGTTAGGATATGACATTATGGATTGTGTTTTGCCAACAAGAAATGGTAGGAATGGCCAAGCGTTCACTTCTTACGGAAAAATAAATATAAAAAACTCTGTATTTAAAACTGATCACAAACCATTAGACGAATCTTGTGATTGTTATGTTTGTAAAGAATATACTCGTGCTTTAATCCATCATTATTTTAGATCAGGTGAACTTTTAGGTTTGCGGTTGTTGTCATATCATAATGTATATTTTATAATTTCTTTGATGAATAAAATTAAGGATGCAATTAAAGAAGACAGATTTTTAGAAAAAAAGAGGGAATTTATTGAAAAATTTATTTCTGAAAAAACATGAAACTAATTTTTTTATTTTTATTTATAACAACTGCAAATTGTTTTTCTCAGTCAGAAAAAGAAGCTGAAGAATTTGTATTAAAAAGTATTACTTCTGCACAGGACAGTATAAAACTTTATATTTTGGACAATATTGAAGAAATACCTTTAAAATCTTTTAAATCAGAAGTTAAAAACTTATTAAAATCAAAAAATGATAATGTAAAAATAAAATCAGCTTATGTGTTGTATAAAGTTTATAAAGACACACAAGCAATAAATGTTATTATAAATTTTGTATTAGATAAACCAAAAATTGATGAAAGAATGTCAGCTGTAGCAAAAGCTAAGATGTATTTAAAGAATCAGTTAAGAGCAGATGCTATAAAAATGCTTGGAGAACTTGGAGATAAGAATATTGTAGATGTTATATCTAAAACTATAAAAGATGATGATGGTAATGTAGCAGACGCTTCATATTTTGCATTAGCTTTACT
>CAZFSG010000013.1:0-8358 GCA_964521665.1 uncultured Elusimicrobia bacterium | reverse complement strand
ATAAAAAATGTGTTACAAAGTTATTTAAATGATACAAACGGTTCTGTAAGAGTTGCAGCAGCAAGGTCGTTGTTACAACTTAATGATAGAACAGGTGTTGAAGTATTAAAAAAGGGATTAGAAAGTAACGATAATGATATTGTGTTGTATTCAATAGAAAGTTTTGGTAAATATGGGAACATAGACGATATAAAATTTTTATCAAAATTTATCAGTTCACCTGATGAAATGTTAAAGGTAGCATCTTTTGTTAATATTTTAAAAATTTATTATAGAAGTAAAAGATAAATATATTAGATACAACGAGTTTCCAGAGGTGTTAAAAAAATGAATAAACAAAAATTTTTCAATATAATAAAAAAGTTTAAAGGAAAAAATGTTTTAGTTGTAGGTGATATAATGCTTGATAAATACATCTGGGGTAATGTTGAAAGAATATCTCCGGAAGCACCTGTCCCTGTAGTTGAAGTTATTAAAGAAACACAGACACTTGGTGGTTGTGGTAATGTTGCAAGTAATATAACATCTGTTGGTGGTAATGCATACATTATTACAATAGTTGGGAATGATATTTATGCTGACGAATTAAAACAGATGTTAAAACAAAAAAATGTTGACACTAATGGAATTTTTTTAGATAAATCAAGACCAACTACAGTTAAAACAAGAATTATTGCACATAATCAGCAGGTTGTTAGAGTAGATAAAGAAAGTAGACATCAACTTAATCCACAGTTGTTTGAAAAAATAAAATCTTATGTTTTAGATATCAAAAATTCAATTGATGCGATACTAATCTCTGACTATGGTAAGGGAGTAATAACAAAAAGTTTGTTAAATTTTTTAATTAAATTAGCAAAAAAGCTTAATATACCAATAACTGTGGACCCAAAAATAGAACATTTTTTAGAATACAAACATGTTACAATTTTAACACCGAATTTGAACGAAGCAACATTAGGTATGAGATTACATAAAAAACCACAAACAGAACAGGAAATTTATAATTTAGGAAAAAAAATACTTGCTAAATTAAAACCACAAGCTTTAGTTATTACTCGTGGACCTGATGGTATGACACTCTTTGAAAAAGAAAAAATTTATCATATACCAACAAGAGCAAAGGAAGTCTATGATGTGACAGGTGCAGGAGATACTGTTATTGCAATATTAACTCTATGCTTAGCAGCAGGAGCTGATTTTGTCTCAGCATGCGAAATATCAAACTTTGCTGCTGGTATTGTTGTAGGCAAAGTTGGTACCGCAACTGTTTCAGGAGAAGAGTTGATTCAAACAATTAAGGAATATGAAAAGTAGATATTATTTTGATTTAATTACAGAACTTGTTAAAAAAGAATTAAAGGTTAGGTATAAAAATAGTGTGTTAGGATATTTGTGGTCTGTTTTAAGTCCGTTAGCTTCTGCAATTGTTTTTTTTATAGCATTTAAAATTGTTATAAAATTAAAGATTGAAAATTATGTATTGTTTTTAATTTCAGGATTGTTTTGTTGGCAATGGTTTGTAAATTCTGTTTTAGCATCTTCAAATTTGTTTTTAAACAATGCTTCATTAATAAAAAAAGTAAATTTTCCAAGAGATAGTTTAGTATATTCAATGGTATTAAGTGATGCATTACATTTTGTTTTAACAATACCTGTTATATTTTTGTTTATTGTAATTTATAAACAAAAGTTTTCAGTTTATTTATTGTTTTTGCCATTTGTAATTTTAGCACAATTTTTTTTAATTTCAGGAATAAGTTTAATAATAAGTTCAATAAATTTATTTTTTAGAGATCTTGAGAGATTAGTTTTAATTTTTACAAATTTATTGTTTTATCTTACACCAATTATTTATCCGGAATCAATGGTACCACAAAAATATAAAGTGTTTATTTATTTTAATCCGATGGCACATTTTGTAATTTTGTATCGTAACATTTTTTTAAATAATAGGTTTGAATATCAAAATTTTGTTATAGGAAGTTTAATTACTTTGGCAATTTTTTTTGTTGGATATAAAATTTATAAAAGTTTACAATGGAAATTTGCTGAAATTGTATGAAAGAAAACAATGTTGTCATAGAATTTGAAAATGTTACAAAGTATTATCCATTGTATCATACTTTTATTGGGATAAAAAATTTTTTGTTCAATTTACCACAAGCAATTTATGATTTAAGGACAAGAAAATTTTGTGCATTAAATAAGATAAGTTTTAATGTGTTTAAAGGCGAAACTTTAGGTATCATTGGTAGAAACGGTGCTGGGAAAAGCACTATTTTAGGACTTATTGCAGGTGTGTTGAAACCAACTAATGGTAAAATAAATGTATATGGTAATGTAGTTGGATTGTTAGAATTACAAGCAGGTTTTCATCCTGACCTTACAGGATATGAAAATATAATTCTTAATGGCATTTTGTTAGGTTTGACAAGAAAAGAAATTCTACAAAAAGTTGACCAAATAATAGAGTTTTCTGAACTAAAAAATTTTATAAACCAACCAATAAGGACATATTCAAGTGGTATGTTAGCGAGGTTAGGTTTTTCTTGTGCAATAAATATTGATGCAGATATAATTTTGATAGATGAAGTTTTAGCAGTAGGAGATATTGAGTTTCAAAAAAAATGTTATCAAAAAATTGAGGAAATAAAAAGACAAAATAAAACAATAGTTTTTGTAAGTCATGATCTTGATGCTGTAAAAAATTTGTGTTCACGAGTTATACTTCTTGATAGAGGAGAAATAATAAAAGATGGAGATCCTAAAGAAGTTGTTGAAGTTTATAAAAAAAGTTTTACATAAAATATATAAAAATGTTTCACAAACAAATGTTTATGTGGATAACCAACCTATCTTACCTTCTATAATAGAATTGACAAAAAAAGAAATATCTAACTTTGATTTTGGTTTATGGAAAGAAAAATATGGGGAAGACCTTTTTTATTTTTTGTTTGAACAACAGTTTCGTGGTAAGTCAAAAATAATAAAAGAATGGCAGAAAGTTTATATTGATTATGTAAAAACTGCATTTTTAAAAAATCAGCATAAAAAATGGTTAGATATAGGTTGTGGTAGAGGGGAGTTTTTAGAATTGCTTAAAGAAAATGAAGTTCCTTCAATAGGTGTTGATATCAATCAAGTAAATATAGATATATGTAAATCTAGAGGATTAAATGTAGAAAAAATTGATGCAGTTAAGTTTTTAGAAAAATCAGAAGATAATTCATTTTGTGGTATTTCTGCGTTACAAGTAATTGAACATTTTGATACAGGGACACTTAAAAAATTTCTTGTTCTGTGTTATAATAAACTCTCATATAATGGCATTTTAATTTTAGAAACTGTCAATATAAGAAACAAGATAGCATCAAAAAATTTTTATATTGACATCACTCATAAACAACCAATTATGCCAGAATTTTTGAAGATGTATTTAGAATATATAGGGTTTAACAATGTAGTTGTTGTATATATAACTCATGAGAAATTAGATAAAGGAATAGAATCTTTTGATTGTCCAGATTATGCATTAATTGCTGAGAAACTAAAATAACAAAATTTATGAAAAAAGAATATAAAATAAGTGTTATAATTCCCGTTACCTATCTTCCTGTGATAAATTACGGAATTTTTTTATCTAATCAGTTAGAATGTTTTAAAAATTGTTATGAGATAATTATAATAGATAACACAGACGTATCGGGATACATTAAAAACGTTCTAAAAAAATATAAAAAATTAAAAAATGTAAAAGTTATACAATATCCATTTAAGTTTAGTTTACCTAAAATGTTTAATTATGCAGAAAAGTTTGTAACAGGTGATTATATTTTATTTATTAGAAATTTTTGTCTTTTTGGCAAAAACTTAATCTCCAAATTAATAAAGTTTCTTGATGATGAAGAAAACACCTGTGTTTTTTCTGCTGTTGTTGAAAAGAATGCATTTTATCTATCTCAATTTGAAAAAAAAATTATTGATTTGAGTAGCAGTATATATTTAATTTTAAAACCGTTAAAGATAATTTACTTTTTTTTAAAAAGAAAAAGTAAATCAGGCAGATTTTTTCTCTCAACAATATTGTTATTTTTATTGAAAAAAATAATAGAATCTAAATCCACAATTTATAAATTATTTAGTAACTACAATGAAAACAAATCTATCAATCCTTTCTTCGGATTAATACTTGTTAAAAAAGAAGATTTTGAAAAACTTGGTGGGTTTGATGAAAATTATTATAATTTTTTCTATGATACAGATTTTTATTTGAAATTAAAAAATGATGGATATAAAATAGTAATAGATAAAAGTTCAGATATAAAATTTTATCCATTTTTAGAAATTGCTGTTTTTAAATATAACAAGTTTCCATTCAATTGGGATGAGATTAGATTTACTAAAAAATGGAATTGTAATACATTAGCAAAGAATTTTTCAAAAAATATTTTAATTATAAAGTTAATGACTTTAGGAGATGCAGTTTTAGTCACACCGACTATTAAAGCTTTAAGAGAAAAATATAGTGATTATAAAATTACTCTTTTAAGTATGCAACCTTGGAGTGAAATTTTTGAAAACAATCAATTTATAGATGAGTTAATTGCTCTTAAAGATTGTTCTAAATATAAAATAATGAATCATAGAATTTATGATATTATTACGTCAGAATTTTTAACTTTTAAAAACTGGGAATATGTATTTCAATTAAATTGTTTAGATCATTATCCTGAATATAGGCGGACATCTTTACACCTTAGAGATTTTTATGCATCTATGGCTGGAGTATATCCTTTAAAAGATAAGAAGTATTATATTTTTATAGATAGTTATGAAAAATATAAAATAAAGCAGTTATTAAAAGATTTAAAAATATACGAAAAAAAATATGTTGTAATACATACAAATGCAGGATGGCAACTTAAAAATTGGGATGCTGAAAAATGGACACAACTAGTAGAATTATTATATAAAAAATTTGGATATAAAACAATTTTAGTTGGTGGCAAAAACGAAGGTAAGGATATTCATTCAGAATATCTTTATAACTTGGCTGGGAAATTAAAACTAAAAGAAGTCGCAACATTAATAGAATTTTCTAAATTGTTTATAGGATTAGATTCAGGCGTCTCACATTTAGCTTCATGTATGGATATTCCTGTGATTATGTTATTTGGCAATACTCATCCTAAAGTTGCAGAACCTAATTGTTCAAAGTATATATGTATTCATTCTTCTGCTTCTTGTGAGATACCCTGTAGTTTAAAATTTTGTGCCAAAGGAATAAATTGTACATCTATGATATCAGTAAATAGTGTTTTAAAAGCTGTGAATATGTTACTATCAGAAGAAAGAAATGTAGTACAAGAAATTTGGATAGAGGATAGTCCTGCTGATGTTTTTTTTAAAGATTGGGAATGGCATATAAAATTAAAATGAATAAAAAAGATTTTTTTTTAAAATTAATAACTGTATTTTTTATTATAATTTTTTTGGAATTTTGTCCTCCATCTGGTAAAGACAATTTTAATTGGTATTTATTTTTATTAAGTATAGTTTTTTTACTATATAGTTTGCTAAAAGGTGATTATCCAATTATAGGGTTAATACTTCCTATTGGAAATGGAATTACAAGGTTCTCAAACATACCTTACCCTACTGTTTCTTTTTTAATTAGCTGCATTATATTAGGTTTAATTTTTAATAATAAAAAAATGATAAAATTAAAAAGTATTAATTTGGTACCTTTTTATTTTTTTATAATTTTTTTAATATCCTCAGTCAGACATATATTTAGTTTAATTTATCCACAAACAGTTTTTGTAGTAAATCGTATTGGATATTTAAATACTGAGATTATATATCATATTGTAGGATATCAACTTTTTGTTTTATTTATTAGTATTTTTCTTTTTTATACAATTTCTTTTTTTTATGATGATGAAAAGATAAAAAATATTTTTGTTTTTTTTGCAGTCGGAATAATAATAAGTTCAGTTGTAGGTATACTACAATTTTTTGAAGTTCTAAAAGGAAAATTTGGATATATTATAGAGTATGAGAAAAGAGTAAATGGATTGTTTTCTAATTTTAACTCGTTTTCTTTATCTCTTGCATTACTTTTGCCAATGTTTTTGTTTTATTTTAGCAAAGTGGAGAAAATATATTTGAAAGTTTTATTTCTTGTTTCGTTTATGTTAGGAATTTTGAATCTCTTTTTAACAGGAACAAGAAGTGGAATTATTTGTTTTTTCTTGACTTTAATTTTTGTGTTTATTTATTTAGTTATTAGAAAAAATATAAAATCAATTCATATTTTTTTCATTTTATTTTTTTTCGTTTCGGTAGTGCTTTTTGTTAAATTTTTTAAAAATTATTATCCTGTTAAAAGAGTTGTTGAAAGTATCAATACTGCGACATTTTTTGATAATATCAAAACTTCAAGAGGTATATTTTGGCAAGCAGGAATAAAATTGTGGAAACAAAATATTTTTGTAGGAAACGGAATAAAAAGTTTTTATAAAGAATTTCCTAATATTACACAACAATGGTTTTCTGATAATGCATGTAACACTTATATAAATTATTTATCAGAGATAGGTGTTTTTGGAATATCAGTATTTTTTGTGGTTGTATTCTACATAATATATTCTTTTTTTAAAAGTTTTATTACACAGAATACCTACTGTGTTTTTTTAACTGCAGTGTTGATTTCATTTTTAGTTGTAAGTTTTTTTGGTCATCATTTTGATGCAGAAGAAGTTTCTTTGATATTTTGGTTTTATTTAGCAATAGTATTAAATGGTATAAAAATTAACTGGGATAAGTATGTTAATAAGATACTATTTAGTTTAACAACAATTTTTTGTGTATTAAACATAATTTCTACAGTAAAAGAAATTAAAGAAATCGATATTTTTAAATATAGAAATTATGCAGGATTATATCATCCTGAAAACATTTTTGGTAAAACAGCACAATGGAGTGAAAAAAAAGTTTTTATAAAACTCGAAAATTACAAAAACAAAAACCTGGTTTTAGAAGTAAATCCTGCAGATATTGATAACCAAAATATAAAAATTTTTTTAAATGAAAAAGAATATAGAACTGTAAATCTAAAAAAATATAGTTGGACTGAGATAAAAATCCCAATTACTGAGGATAAACTGATTGTTAAAATTGTTCCACAATATACATTTTGTCCTGCAGGTAAACTTAGATATTTGTTTCCATTCCATGGTAAAGATTATAGAACACTCGGAGTTGCATTAAGATTTTATATATCTTAGTTCCTATGAAAATAGCATTAGTACATGATTGGCTTACAGGGATGCGTGGTGGTGAAAAAGTTTTGGAGGCGTTATGTGAGATTTTTCCAAATGCTGATGTTTATACTTTGGTACACATAAAAGGTAGTGTTTCAAAAATTATTGAAAGTAAAAAAATTTATACTTCGTTTTTACAAAAACTTCCTAATATAGAAAAATACTACCGATATTATTTACCGCTAATGCCTTTTGCTATTGAGCAGTTTGATTTATCAAGTTATGATTTGGTTATAAGTTCATCACATTGCGTCGCGAAGGGTGTAAAAGTTGGGAAAAATACATTACATATATGTTATTGTCATACACCTATGAGGTATATATGGGATATGTATGATGTATATTTTGGCAAAGATTCAAAAGCAAGTTTTGTTACAAAAATTTTGATGAAAATTTTAAGAAAATCACTACAAAGGTGGGATTTAAAATCTTCAGAAAATGTTGATTATTTTATTGCTAACTCTTTCAATGTCAAAGAAAGAATAAAAAGAATTTATGAGCGTGATGCAGAAGTTATATATCCGCCAGTTGATACAGAATTTTTTGTTCCTTCTTTTAATTCAAAAAAAGATTATTACTTGATAGTTTCAGCTTTTGCACCATACAAAAAAATTGATATTGTGATTGAAGCTTTTAATGAGTTAAATCTACCATTAAAAATAATTGGTTCGGGTCAACAGGAAAACTATTTAAAATCTTTAGTAAAAACTAAAAATATAGAGTTTTTAGGTTGGGTTGAAAACGAAAATTTAAGATATTACTACCAAAATGCAAAAGCACTGATTTTTCCTGCAGAAGAAGATTTTGGTATTGTACCAGTTGAAGCGCAAGCGTGTGGTGTACCTGTTATTGCGTATAGAAAAGGTGGTGCTTTAGAAACTGTAGTTGAGCCTGAAACAGGAATATTTTTTGATGAACAAACTTCACAAAGTATAATAAAAGCAATAGAAAAGTTTGAAAAAATGAAGTTTGACAAACAAAAAATTAGAGATAATGCTTTAAAGTTTAGTAAACAAGTGTTTGTTAAAAA
>CAZFSG010000012.1:28606-30501 GCA_964521665.1 uncultured Elusimicrobia bacterium | reverse complement strand
GTTATTGCTAAAAACTGCAACAACACGGTTGTTGCAATTTGCAGAATTTTCATAAATACCATAAAAAGTTAACAGTACTTAAAATAAGCGTAGGTGTATGTTTTTTTATTTTATCTAATTTTGCTGTAGGTGGGGAAAATGCAATTTTTTAAATTTGGATTCAATGGTATGAAAAAATTTTTTATCATATTTTTTATCATAATTTTTGTTTATTTACTTTTTTCTGAAGATAATAAAAGTTCGTCAACAGCATTGTTTTTAAAAATTACGCCTGGTAGTAGAGCTGCTGGTATGGGAAACGCGTTTGTAGCGTTATCTGACGATGTTAACGGTATATATTTTAACCCTGCGGGAACAACTCAGATTCTCTTCCCACAAATGTTTATTTCATACTTACAATGGTTTGAAGGAATAAACAATAGTTATTTAGGCTTCGTATATCCTTTGGGTAAACAATCTGTTGGTGTTTTAGTAAACTATCTATCTTTTGGTGGTGGGTTTGAATTCCGTGATGAAAACGGTGTTATTATTGAAAATGCACAGGATATATATAACTCTGCTGTTGTATTATCGTTTGCAAGAAATGTTCAAAAAAATATAAGTATTGGTATTGGTGTTAAAGGAATATTACAAAAATATCTTCATTATAATGCGAACGGCTTCGCAGTTGATATCTCAGGATTGTTTGTAACAGAAAAATTTTCTTTTGGTCTAAATCTTCAAAATTTAGGTCCACAAATTGTTGTTTCAGATGTGTCAAATAGTTTACCTTTTAGTATAAGATTCGGTAGTGGATATAAACCTAAAAAAAATATATCTCTTAGTATAGATATTGAAAAACCACAAGATACTAATGTTAGATTTTATACAGGGGCAGAATATGTTTATCAGGACAAATATGCTGTACGTGTCGGATATAACCAAATTGATAATTTTGATTTTCAAAAAGGATGGTGTTTTGGATTTGGTGCAAAAACAGAGATAGGGAAAGAAACTTCGTGGGAAAAGACATCTATTGCTGGTGTTGAAACTTCTTTAGATTATGCAGTTACATATTTTGGTGAAGAGTTAGGATATATTCACAGAATTTCTTTAACAATAGTATTTTTGAAATAAAAAATTTTTTATTTAATCAATACAGACTACTATTTACTCATAATCTTATATTGGAGTGGAGGGGAGTTGAACCCCCGACCTTCCGCACGCCAAGCGGATGTTCTCCCAACTGAACTACCACCCCACAATTATTATTTTATAGCATAATTTTGTTTAAAATTTCAATAGGTCACAGTTGACAAAAAAGTCTTAATTTTATATTAAAACAATTAAGATGCAAAACAAAAAATTTTTTTGGTTCTTTATTTTTTCAGGGATAGTTGTTTTTGTGCTCCTATTTCTTATTAACAAATACTCAGTTGTCTTATCTCTTTTTATATATTTACTTATCCTTGTTGCTTTCTATTTTTACTATAGCTACAAAATAAACTCTTTGGTGTTTTATAAAAATGTATATAGTGTTATATCACAGTTAGTTCATTATACTGAAGTTAATACTTTATTTAATTTTATTGCACAATCAATCTCCGCTCTGTTAAATGCAGAACGTAGTAGCATATTTTTAGTAAATAAAGAATCTAACATTTTGTGGACAATAGTTGCTGAAGAACTTGAGATAAAAGAAATCGTTCTACCTATAGGTAAAGGTATTGCAGGATATGTTGCTAAAACAGGTGAAATTGTAAGAATAAATGATGATGTTTATAAAGATGAAAGATTCTCTCCTATAATAGACCAAAAAACTGGCTTTAGGACAAAAACGGTACTTTCTGTACCAGTAGTTGATAAATCAAAAAACATTATTGGTGTGATTGAAGTATTGAACAAGAAAAATAAGA